>NZ_KI914976.1:48233-59879 GCF_000520575.1 Arthrobacter sp. I3 | reverse complement strand
TCGTGGCTCACCGAACTGAAGATCGACGGCCTGGCCGTCAACCTGCTCTACCGCGACGGCGCCCTGGTCCGGGCCGCAACCCGCGGGGACGGCACCACCGGCGAGGACATCACGCATAACGTCCTGACCATCAAGGAAATCCCGAAGCAGCTCAGCGGCACCGGCTTCCCGGCGGAGGTGGAAGTCCGCGGCGAAGTCTTCATCCCGTCGCAGGCCTTCGCGGAATTCAACGAAGCCCTGATCGAGGCCGGCAAGGCGCCGCTGGCCAACCCCCGCAACGCCGCCGCAGGTTCGCTGCGGCAGAAGGACCCCGCGGAAACCGCCAAGCGGCCGCTGCGGATGTACGTCCACGGCATCGGCGCCCGCGAGGGTCTCGACACCGCCAGCCAGTCCGAGACCTACCGAAAGCTGGCCGAGTGGGGTCTGCCGACGAGCCCGTATTTCGAGGTCCTGGCCGGGCTTTCCGACGTGCTCGAATTCATCAAGCGCTACGGCGACAAGCGGCACAGCCTCACCCACGAGATCGACGGCATTGTGATCAAGGTGGACGACTTCGCCACCCAGCGGGCCCTGGGCTACACCACCCGGGTGCCGCGCTGGGCCGTGGCCTACAAGTACCCGCCCGAAGAGGTCCACACCAAGCTGCTCGACATCGCCGTCAACGTCGGCCGCACCGGCCGGGTCACCCCGTACGGCGTGATGGAACCGGTCAAAGTCGCCGGCTCCACCGTGGAAATGGCCACCCTGCACAACCAGGAAGTGGTCAAGGCCAAGGGCGTGAAGATCGGCGACATTGTGGTGCTGCGCAAGGCCGGAGACGTGATTCCGGAAATTGTGGGCCCGGTGCTGGCGCTGCGGGACCAGCAGGACCCTCCCGTCCGCGACTTCATCATGCCCACCGAATGCCCCGCGTGCGGCACGCCGTTGGCCCCCGGGAAGGAAGGGGACGTGGACATCCGCTGCCCCAACTCCCGGTCCTGCCCGGCGCAGCTGCGCGAACGCGTCTTCCACCTTGCCGGCCGCGGCGCCTTCGACATCGAGGCCCTCGGTTGGGAAGCCGCCATCGCACTGACCCAGCCGGCCGAGCCCGCGGAGCCGCCGCTGACCACCGAGGCGACATTGTTCGACCTCACTCCGGAGCAGCTCGCGGACGTCCGTGTCCGCCGGGAGAAGCGCTCCAAGGGTGTCGGCACCGGGGAATTCGAGCTGGTGCCCTACTTCTTCACCAAGGCCACCACCAAGACCCCGTCCAAGCCCACGGCCACGACGGACAAGCTCTTCCGGGAGCTCGAAAAAGCGAAATCCCAGCCGCTGTGGCGGATCCTGGTGGCCTTGTCTATCCGGCACGTCGGCCCGCGGGCCTCGCGCGCCCTCGCCACCGCGTTCGGCAGCATGGACGCCATCCGGCAGGCCTCCGAGGAGGAGCTCGCCCACGTGGACGGCGTGGGCCCGGTCATCGCCCAGGCGCTGACTGAATGGTTCGCCGAGGACTGGCACCGCGACATCGTGGACCGCTGGGCGGACGCCGGCGTCCGGATGGCGGACGAACGCGACGAGTCGACGCCCAGGACGCTGGAGGGGCTGACCGTGGTGGTGACCGGGAGCCTCGAGGGCTTCAGCCGCGATGAGGCCAAGGAAGCCATCCTGATCCGCGGCGGCAAGGCGGCCGGATCGGTGTCGAAGAACACCAGCTACGTGGTGGCGGGCGAGAACGCCGGCACCAAGCTGGACAAGGCCGAACAGCTCGGCGTCCCGGTCCTGGATGAGGACGGGTTCCGTGCCCTGCTGGCGAACGGGCCGGCCGGCACCGGCGCGGACGGCAGCGCGGAGAGTGTGCCGGGCACCGGTGCGGACGGCGTCCCGGACCCGGCCGACGGCGGCGGGGCCCCCGGCGTCGAGGTTGCGGCGGCCGAATGAGTTCCCACTCCGCGGGTCCTCCCGCACCTGGAATTCCGGAGCTGCTCGAACTGGCCAAGTCGGCCGCGGCGGCGGGCGCCGCCGTCCTGGCCACCCGGAAGACTGCGGCCCTGGACGTCAGCAACAAGGGCGACTCAGGAGACTGGGTGACCGCCTTCGACCTCGCCGCCGAAGCCGCCGTCCGGGACGTCATCACCGCCGCCCGGCCGTGGGACATCATCACGGGGGAGGAGGGCGGCACCGTCCTGCCGGCGGAGCCCAGCGGCTACCGCTGGTCCATCGACCCGCTCGATGGCACCACCAATTTCATCCGCAACATCGTCTACTTCGCCACCTCCGTGGCGGTGGCCGACGCCGACGGCGTCTGGCTGGCCGGCGTCGTCAGCGCACCGGCGCTGGGACGCACCTACTACGCGTCCCGCGGCGAGGGCGCCTGGCTCCAGGAGCAGGGCCACGTGACCGCCCTGTTCGGCCCGGTCCCCGGACGGACCGGCCAGATCCTGGCCACGGGCTTCAGCTACGATCCCGGCGTGCGGGCGGAACAGGCCGCAGGCCTCGGCAGCCTGATGGACGGCTTCGCCGACATGCGCCGGCTCGGGTCCGCGGCACTGGACCTGTGCCTCGTGGCGGACGGCACGCACGACGCCTACGGTGAGCGCGGGCTCAACGAACACGACTTCGCCGCCGGGGCCCTGATCGCCGAGGAGGCAGGCTGCTGGGTGCGCCGTCCGCGGCTCACCAGCCCCCTGGCCGGCGGCCCCTCCGACGACGAGCGCCTCGCAGCATGGACGTGCGCCGGGCCGCTGGAACTCTCCGGCAAGTTCCCGCTCTAACGTCGTCTCGCCGGGCAGGCTCTACGCCTGTCAGATGCGCCTGAGTGATAGTTCAGTCACGGAAACGGCCTTTCCGGGCACGGCCCGGGCCGGGCGCCCGTACCATTGACAGGTGCCTTCGCAGATCCTCATTCGCCCCGCCGTTCCGGCCGACTTCGACGCCATAGCGCGCATCACCCGGGACGCCTACCTGGCGGCAGGCTACTTTGAGAGCGCCGACCACCCCTACATGCAGCAGATCCAGAACGTCGGGCAGCGCGCGGCGGCCGCGACGGTTTGGGTCGCCGAGCGTGAGGGCCGGATCCTCGGCTCCGTGACGCTGGCGGTCGCCGGCGAGCCCTACGCGGACATCGCCTTCAGCGACGAGCTCGAGTTCAGGATGCTCGTGGTGGACCCCTCCGTCCAGCGCAGCGGTGCCGGCAAGGCCATGGTCCAGGCCATCATCGAGCACGCCAGGGCCCTGCCCGGCATCCACGCCGTGGCCCTCACCACGGGCGAGAGCTGGGAAAGCGCCCACGGCCTCTACCTGAAGACCGGCTTCGTCCGGGCGCCGGAGCGCGACTGGCTCGTGCCGGGCACGGACATCAAACTGCTCGTTTACCGCCAGGAACTCTAGCCGGGGCGGTGGCCCCGCGCAGGTCCGCCGACACAAAGCAACCCGGTTTGGCGGCCCGGCCATCCGGCGCCCTACAGTTGTGCCGATCCCTGCGGCAACTGCGAAAGGCCCACCATGCGCAAGACCTTCGGTACCGGCTCCACCTGGGAACAGACCCTCGGCTATTCCCGGGCTGTCCAGGTGGACAACACCCTCTACATCTCCGCGACCGCCGCCAGCGGCGAGGACGGAATCGTGGGCGAGGACTTCTACGCCCAGACCAGCTACATCCTGCAGAAGCTCGGCGCCGTGCTGGCCGAGGCCGGCTTCGGCTTCGAGGACGTGGTGCAGTCCAAGCTGTACCTGACGGACATCAGCCAGTGGGAAGAGGCCGGCCGGGCCCACGGCGAGGTTTTCGGCGACATCCGCCCCACGCTCTCCCTCGTTCACGTGCTGCCGTTCCTGGATCCCAAGATGCTCGTCGAGATCGAACTCGTCGCCCAGAAGAGCGCCACCTAGGGCCAAACCGACGCTTGCCCGGGGCGTTGCGGGGGCCGGCCGGGCTCTGGCGGAACGTCGGGACTTGGAGTATGAAGGGCGCATGACCAAGGCGCACGGGCAGGGGCCCACCAGGATCCCCCTCATCGGCCAGTTCCGCTCCTATGACCGCTCGTGGCTGCGCGGCGATCTGATTGCCGGGGTCACCGTCGCGGCCCTGATCGTTCCGAAGAACCTCGGGTACGCAGGCATCGCCGGGATCCCGCTGCAGAACGGCCTGTATGCCGCGGCCGCCGGCGCCATCGTCTACGCGATCTTCGGCACCTGCCGGCAGATCTCGATGGGGCCGAGCTCGGGCCTGGCGGCGGTGGCCGCGAGTGCCGTGCTCGCGGCGGGCATCACCGGCGAGCAGGGTGTCGCCTCGTTCGTTGCCGGAATTACCCTTGCCTCCGGGATCCTGTTCCTGATTCTTGCTGTCTTCAAGATGGGCTGGATTGCGCAGTTCCTCTCGAAGGCCGTGGTCACCGGCTTCCTTTTCGGCGCGGCGATCGACGTCGTGATCGGGGAGCTCCCCAAGCTCACCGGGACCGAGGTCACCGGCTCGAACCCGCTCCAGGAGCTGTGGTCGTGGCTGGGCACCCTGGGCGAGGCGCAGCCGACCACCGTGGTGGTGGGGGTCATCGCGCTGGCTGTGGTCTTCGGGCTGAAAGCCATCGCTCCCCAAGTCCCCGGCGCCCTGGTCCTGGTGGTGGGCGGACTGGCGGCGGAGGCGCTCTTCGGTCTCGGGGCCAAAGGCGTGGCCCTGGTGGGCGACGTACCCAGCGGGCTGCCCTCGCTGCAGGTCCCGGACGGCCAACTCATGTGGGACCACGTCGGCACCGTGGCGCTCGCGGCGGTGGCACTGGTCCTGATCGGCTTCTCCCAGACCGCCGGGGATGCCAGGGCGTTCGCTGCCAAACACCGCTACCAGATCGACATCAATCAGGAATCCATTGCCCAGTCAATGGCCAACATCGCCTCGGGTCTCTTCAAGGGGATGCCCGTCTCGACGAGCCTGTCCGCGAGCTCGCTGAACGACCACTCGGGGGCGAAGACCGGGCTGGCCTCCCTCACCTCGGGGATCACCGTCCTGCTCACGCTGCTCTTCCTGGCGCCGCTGTTCTCGATCCTGCCCAAGCCCGTGCTGGCGGCGCTGATCATCGAGGCCGTCGTCATGGGCATGATGAACGTGCCCGAGCTGCGGCGGCTGGCCCGCGTGCAGAAGTTCGACTTCTGGATTGCGGTCGCTGCCATCATCGGGACCCTCATCTTCGGCGTGCTGGCGGGCGTCGTCATTGGAATCGGGCTCTCGCTCATCTGGCTCGTCCGGGTGGCGACCCATCCGGAGATGCCCGACCTGGGCCGCGAGCCCGGGACCCAGGTCTTCCGCGACGCCGGTGAGCACCCCGGCGACGAGACCGTTCCCGGCATTGCCGTGATCCGGTTCGACGGCGGCCTGTTCTTCGCCACGGCCGATGCACTGGAGGACCGCCTGCGCGACGTCATCCAGTCGACGCCGGGGCTCACCGGGATCGTGCTCGACTGCGGCGGGATCAACTTCGTCGACTCGCAGGGGGCGGCAAAGGTGGCGGACATCGTCATCCTCGCCCGGGAGGCCGGGGTCAACCTGCGCCTGACCCGGCTGAAGCCCGCGGTCCGGTCGGTCCTGGAGCGGGACGGCGTGATCGAGCGCGTCGGGGCGGACATGATCCACGGCAACATCCACAGGGCCGTGCAGGCGGAGCAGGCGGCGGCACAGAAGGAGCCCGACGGCGCCTGAGCTGCTTACGTCGCGGCGCCTAGTGGCCGGCCGGGGCGGGGATTCCGTAGCGGTGCTCGGGCCGCCCGGTGGTGCCGTAGCGCAGCTGGATGTCGACGGCGCCGTCGTCCGCCAGCGCGGACAGATACCGCTGGGCGGTGGCCCGGGACACGCCGACCCGGGCGGCGACGTCGGCGGCTGAATACTGCTCGCCGGGCACCAGGGATTCCAGCACCGCGGCCTCGGTGGCGGAGCGGGGACGTGCCGAGGCGACGACGTCGCCCGGGATCAGGGCGCGCTTGGCGCGCTCCACCGTCTCCTGGCTGACGGAGCCCGGCTGGGCCAGGATCCGGCGGTAGCGTGCATAGGAGCGCAGCTGCTGCGAAAGGGATTCGGCTGTGAAGGGCTTGAGCAGGTAGCCCAGTGCCCCGCGGCGGAACGCGAGCCGCAGCGAGGCCGTGTCCGAAGCCGCGCTGAGGATCACGGTATCGACGTCCAGCTGGTGCAGCAGGTCCAGGCCCGAAGCGTCCGGCAGGTAGACGTCCAGCAGCACCAGGTCCGGGCGGAGGCTGTGGATGGCCTGCAGTGCCTGGGACGCCGAGCCGGCCGGCGGCAGCGACAGGAAGCCGGCCACCGAATCCACATAGGCGGCATGCAGCTTGGCGACGTGGAAATCATCGTCGACAATCAGCACCCTGAAATCCTCAGACATCGTTGTCCTCCCGGTTTGCTTCAGTGATTGCAGGTTCGGTATTTCCCGGCAGCGTTGGCCCCGGTTCGGTGGTTCCCGGCAGCGTGGCCACGAAAACGGCGCCCGGGCCGCCGGGGGAGCCGGCTTCGAGCACCCGCACGTCTCCGCCGCGGCGGCGCGCGAGCTGCCGGGACAACACCAGCCCCAGGCCCTGCCCTCCGCCAGGGCGCGCGGGCCGGACCGAGGTCGTGTAGCCCTCCGCGAAGACCCCCTCGGCCTCGGCGGCTGTCATTCCAACGCCCAGGCCGTCGCCGGAATCGGCCACCACAATGTGGAGTGTGCCGGCGCCTCCGTTGATGCCCGGTTCGTCCAGCACTTCGACTTCCACCCAGCGCTCGGCCGCGGAACCGGCGACGGCGGCGTTCACGGCGTTGTCGATCAGGTTCCCCAGGACGGTGGTGACGTCCTGGGGTTCGGTGACGTGGCCGCGGACCACGGATTCCGGGCCGAGGCGGAGGCTCACGCCGCGCTCGTCCGCCTCGACGCCCTTGGCACCGAGGAAGGCCTGCAGGTAGGGGTCCTGGAGCAGCTCGGCCTGGTCCACCGGGAATGCCAGCGGCCCGGTGCCGGCCAGTTTGGCGAGATAGTCCTGGGCCTGCTGGGGCTGGCCGATGCTCATAAACCCGGCGATCGTGTGCAGCTGGTTGGCAAACTCGTGGCGCTGTGCCCGCAAAGCCGCGGACATGGTGCCGACGGCGTCGAGCTGGCGGGTCAGCTGCTGCAGCTCGGTCCGGTCCCGCAGCATCACCACCCAGCCCAGGTCCTCGCGGCCGTGCAGGGCCTTGCGGGCGCTCACCACCAGCACCCGGCCGCCGGCCACGAGTTCCACCGCCTCGCCCTCGACCGCATCGGCCCGGGTCAGGGCTTTGAGCTGCTCCGGGACCGGCGCGGCGGCCCAGGCCGTGCCCGCGAGGTCCGGGACACCGAGCAGCCGCTGGGCGGCGGCGTTGAAAACGCTGACCCTGCCGTCGGCCGAAACGCCGATGACGCCGTCGTCGACGCCCTGCAACACGGCCACCTGGTCGTGCACCAGGGTGCTGATCTCCTCCGGTTCGAGCCCGAGGGTCAGCCGCTGCAGCCGCCGCCGCAGCAGGAAGGAGGCGAGCACGCCGGCCAGCAGCGCGCCGGCGGCCGTGACGGCGATGGGGATGATGTCCCGGGCCAGGCTTTGGCTGATCGTCTCGGTGGAGTAGCCCACGCTCACCTCGCCCACTACCGCCGTCGAGTCCGGGGCGTACACCGGGACCTTGGCACCGGCGGACGGGCCCAGCGTGCCCGTGTTCCGCGTGGTGACCTCGCGGCCGGCGAGGGCGTCCGAGGGGTCGGTACTGACCTTTTCGCCCAGCCGTTCCGCGTCGGGGTGCGCCAGCCGGATGCCGGTCTCGTCCGTAATTACCACGAACAGGGCCCCGGTGCGGGTGCGGGCACCCTCCGCGGCAGCCATCAACGGACCGGCCAGCAGCTCGGCCGCCGGGGGAGCGGCGGGAAGGGCGCTGATGGACTGGACCTGAGCCCGCACGGAGGGGTCCGAGGCCACCGTCCGGGCCAGGGTCAGCGCCTGGTTCTCCGCCTCGCGGCCCAGCCGGTCATAGCTCAGCCAGGCGTGGACGGCGCTGCTCAGCAGCACCACCAGCGCCACGACGCCGAGCTGCAGCAGCAGTGTCTGGGTCGAAAAGCGCAGGGCCGGCAGAGCTGTGCGGCGCTTCATCGGGCTCCTGCCTGGGGTTGGTACGGACGTGAGCAAAATGCGCAAAATGCATCCAATAAGCAGTATGCCAATCAATTGAGCCAAAGGCCCAGTCGTGACGGGCGCCACTCTAACGTCTGTAGTGCGCATCACACCGGAGTGGTGTCATTCAACGAAGAAGGAGCCGGCCGTGCTGGTATTACTAGGATTCGCCATGATCGCGGTATTCATGGTGCTGATCATGACGAAGAAGTTGACGCCGGTGCTGGCGCTCATCATTGTTCCCACAGTCTTCGGGCTTTTCGCCGGCGCGGGCCTCGGCATCGGCCCGATGGTCATGGACTCCATGAAATCCATGACCTCCACAGCCGCGCTGCTGATGTTCGCGATCATCTACTTCGGGCTGATGATCGACGTCGGGCTCTTTGACCCCCTGGTCCGGTTCATCCTGCGAAAGCTCGGCAACGACCCCGCCAAGGTGGTCCTGGGCACGGCCATCCTCGCGGCAGCGGTCTCCCTCGACGGCGACGGCTCCACCACCTTCATCCTCACCACCGCGGCGATGCTGCCGGTCTACCTGCGGCTGAAGATGAGCCCAGTGGTCCTGACCTGCGTGGCCGGCCTGGCCAACGGCACCATGAACATCCTGCCCTGGGGCGGCCCCACCGCCCGCGCCGCCTCCGCGCTGAAGCTCGACGTCAACGATGTCTTCGTGCCCATGGTCCCGTCCCTCATCGCAGGGCTCATCGTCGTGCTGGTCTTCTCCTGGCTGCTCGGCCTGCAGGAACGCAACCGCCTCCGCGCCGTCGCCCCCGAGATCTGGGGCGTCCCGGACACAGCTGCAGCCTTCGACGGCGATGCAGACGGCGCAGCCGGCGGCAGCGCGGCCGGTGGCACCGGAATCGGCCGCGGCCGCAAGGGCCCCGGAGCCTCGCCCGCCGGGCTCTCCCCGGAGGGATCGTCCGTTGCAGTGCTCGAGCGCGCCGATTCCCTCGTTGACGACCGCGACTCCGCCATGGCCGACACCGCCCTGGACCCCAACCGCAAGACCCTCCGTCCCAAGCTGTTCTGGTTCAACCTCGGCCTCACGGTCGCGGTCATGGTCACGCTCGTCGCCAACGTCATTCCGCTCCCGTTCGTCTTCATGGTCGGCGCCGCCATCGCCCTGCTGGTCAACTTCCCCAAGGTCAAGGACCAGAGCGCCCAGCTGATCGCGCACGCTCCCTCGATCGTCGCCGTCGTCAGCATGGTCATGGCCGCCTCGGTCCTGACCGGCGTCCTCAACGGCACGGGGATGGTCAAGGCCATGTCGGAATGGCTGGTCCAGATCATCCCGTCGGACATGGGTCCGCTGATGGCCGTGATCACCGGCGTCCTGAGCATCCCGATGACGTTCTTCATGAGCAACGACGCCTTCTACTTCGGCGTCCTGCCGGTCCTGAGCGAAACGGCGGCCCACTACGGCGTCAGCGCCGCAGACATGGCCCGCGCTTCCATCACCGGCCAGCCCTTCCACCTGCAGAGCCCCCTGGTCCCCGCCATCCTGCTCCTGGTCTCCCTCGCCAAGGTGGACCTGGGCGACCACCACAAGAAGGTCCTGTGGCGCACGGCCGTGATCTCCCTGGTGATGCTCGGCGTCGGCGTGCTCACCGGAGCCATCGGCATCGGCTGACAAACCAAGGAGCACCACAAATATTGATGGCGAGGCTGTCGGGTTCGGAGATTTTCCGGACCCGACAGTCCCGTTTGGTGAGGGAGGCTCGTCCGGCCTGGCGCCGGACGGCGGCAGGGAGTTCAGACACGTAGACTGGGACGGAAAATTATCCATACCTTGCAGGGGAGATCCATGGCTGCGATCAACCGCGACGACGTCGCGCATCTCGCGCAACTCGCGCACATCGAGATGAGTGCTGAAGAGCTGGACAGGATGGCCGGCGAACTCGCCGTCATCGTGGATTCAGTGAAGTCCGTCAGTGAAGCCGCCGGTGATGACGTCCCGGCCACGTCCCACCCGATTCCGCTGACCAATGTGTTCCGCGAGGACGTCGTGGGCCACACGTTTACGGCCGAGCAATCCCTCTCCGGTGCCCCCGACGCGTACGAAGGCCGTTTCAAGGTCCCGGCAATCCTGGATGAGGACTAAGACCATGACTGAGAACAACGAACTGATCCGCCTCTCCGCCGCCGCGCTCGCCGAGAAGCTGGCCGCCCGCGAGATCACCGCCGTCGAGGTCACCCAGGCCTACCTGGACCGCATCGCCGCCGTCGACGGCAAGGTCCACGCCTTCCTCCACGTCAACGCCGACGAGGCGCTCGCCGTCGCCGCCGAAGTGGATGCGATCCGCGCCGCCGGCGGTGCCGCCGCCGAAGAGCTCCACGTCCTCGCGGGCGTCCCGATCGCCGTCAAGGACCTCATCGTCACGATCGGCCAGCCCACCACGGCCGGCTCGAAGATCCTCGAAGGCTGGCACAGCCCCTACGACGCCACCGTCGTCGAGCGCCTGCGCGCCGCCAAGATGCCGATCCTGGGCAAGACGAACCTCGACGAATTCGCGATGGGCTCCTCCACCGAGCACTCCGCCTACGGGCCCACGCACAACCCATGGGACCTGGACCGCATCCCGGGCGGTTCCGGCGGCGGCTCCGCTGCCGCCGTCGCGGCCTTCGAAGCCCCGCTGGCCCTCGGCACGGACACCGGCGGATCCATCCGCCAGCCCGGCGCCGTCACCGGCACGGTCGGCGTCAAGCCCACCTACGGCGGCGTTTCCCGCTACGGTGCCATCGCCATGGCCTCCTCGCTGGACCAGATCGGCCCGGTGTCCCGCACCGTGCTCGACTCGGCCCTGCTGCACCAGGTGATTGGCGGGCATGATCCGCGCGACTCCACCTCGCTGCCGGACCCGCTCGAGGACCTCGTGGCCGCGGCCCGGACCGGCAACGTCGAGGGCATGAAGATCGGCATCATCAAGGAGCTCCACGGCGAGGGCTACCAGGCCGGCGTCGAGAACCGCTTCAACGAATCCCTTGAACTGCTCAAGGGCGCGGGCGCCGAGATCGTCGAGGTCTCCTGCCCCAACTTCAAGTACGCCCTGGGCGCCTACTACCTGATCATGCCGTCCGAGGCTTCCTCCAACCTGGCCAAGTTCGACGGCGTCCGCTACGGCCTGCGGGTCCTGCCCGAACAGGGACCGCTGACCATCGAGCGGGTCATGGGGGCCACCCGCGCCGCCGGCTTCGGCGACGAGGTCAAGCGCCGCATCATCCTGGGCACCTACGCCCTGAGTGCCGGCTACTACGACGCCTACTACGGCTCGGCCCAGAAGGTGCGCACTCTGATCCAGCGCGATTTCGACGCCGCCTTCGAAAAGGCCGACGTGCTGATTTCCCCGACGGCGCCGACCACGGCATTCAAGCTCGGCGAAAAGCTCAACGATCCGCTGGCGATGTACCTCAACGACGTCGCCACCATCCCGGCGAACATGGCAGGCGTCCCCGGTCTGTCCCTGCCCGGCGGCCTGGCCGACGAGGACGGGCTGCCCGTGGGCATCCAGCTCCTGGCCCCGGCCC
>NZ_KI914976.1:35820-48133 GCF_000520575.1 Arthrobacter sp. I3 | reverse complement strand
CGACTGTACCGCGTCGGCGCGGTCCTGGAATCCCTGCTCGAGGCGCAGTGGGGCGGCCCGCTGCTGGACAAGGCTCCTTCCCTTACTGACGCTGCCGTTTCAAGCCACGGAGGCTCACACTAATGACTGACGCAACCCTCAGCTTCGAAGAGGCGATGGAGAAATACGATCCCGTCCTGGGGTTCGAGGTCCACGTGGAGCTCAACACCAAGACCAAGATGTTCTCCTCCGCGCCGAACGTCTTCGGCGACGAGCCGAACACCAACGTCAACGAGGTGGACCTCGGCATGCCCGGTGTGCTGCCGGTGGTGAACAAGACCGCGATCGAGTCCTCGATCAAGATCGGCCTGGCGCTGAACTGCAAGATCGCCGAGAAGTGCCGCTTCGCCCGGAAGAACTACTTCTACCCGGACACCCCGAAGAACTTCCAGACCTCCCAGTACGACGAGCCCATCGCGTACGACGGCTACCTGGACATCGAGCTCTCCGACGGCACCGTGTTCCGCGTCGAGATTGAACGCGCGCACATGGAGGAGGACGCCGGCAAGCTGACCCACATGGGTGGCGCCACCGGACGCATCCAGGGCGCGGACTACTCCCTGGTGGACTACAACCGTTCCGGCGTGCCGCTGGTCGAGATCGTCACCAAGCCGATCGAGGGCGCCGGCAGCCGCGCCCCCGAACTCGCCAAGGCCTACGTGGCCGCCGTCCGCGAGATCGTCAAGAACCTCGGGGTCTCGGACGCGAAGATGGAGCGCGGTAACGTCCGCTGCGACGCCAACGTCTCGCTGCGCCCGCACGGCCGCGAACGTTTCGGCATCCGCTCGGAGACTAAGAACGTCAACTCGCTGCGCGCCGTCGAACACGCGGTCCGCTACGAGATCCAGCGGCACGCCGCCGTGCTGGACTCCGGCGAGCCGGTCATCCAGGAAACCCGCCACTGGCACGAGGACACCCGGACCACGACGTCGGGCCGGGCCAAGTCCGACGCCGACGACTACCGCTACTTCCCGGAACCTGACCTGGTCCCGATCACCGCGTCCCGCGAATGGGTCGAGGAGCTCCGGGCCACCCTGCCCGAGCCGCCGGCCGCGCGCCGCAAGCGCCTGCAGGCGGACTGGGGCTACTCGGACCTGGAGTTCCGCGACGTCGTCAACGCCGGCGTCATGGACGAGATCGAGGAAACCATCGCCGCCGGCGCCACCGCCACCGTGGCCCGCAAATGGTGGATGGGCGAGATCGTCGGCCGCGCCAAGAACGCCGACGTCGATCCCGGCCAGCTCGGCGTCAACCCGGCCACCATCGTGGAACTGAACAAGATGGTGGAGGGCGGCAAGATCAACAACAAGATGGCCTCCGAGGTCCTGGACGGCGTGCTCGCCGGCGAAGGCACTCCGGCGGAAATCGTCGAGAAGCGCGGCCTCGCCGTGGTCTCCGACGACGGCCCGCTCCTGGAAGCGATCGACGCGGCCCTCGCCGCGCAGCCCGGCGTCGCGGACAAGATCCGCGGCGGCAAGATCCAGGCGATCGGCGCCATCGTCGGCGCTGTCATGAAGGCCACCCGCGGGCAGGCCGACGCCGGCCGCGTCAAGGAGTTGATCCTCGAGCGCCTCGGCGTCGAGGGCTAGCCCCTAGCCGCCCACTAAATCGGTCATGATGGTCTGCAATGCTTCGCAGACCATCATGACCGATGTGCGTTTAAGGTTCTCCGGCCGGGCCAGGACGTCGATCCGGCGCCGGGTGCTGATGCCCTCCAGCGGCCGCAGCACAATGTCCGGGTTCAGCACAGGCCGCGCGGTGTGCCGCGGCAGCAGGCCGATCACGCCGCCGGCCGCCACGAGCGCCGCCACGGTTGAGTAGTCGTTGATGCGGTGCACGATGTTCAGCTCACGGCTGGAGACCGCCGCGAGGGCGGAGAGCACGTCGGCGGGGGAGTAGCCGGCGCGGCTCGTCACCCACGGTTCGCCCACGACGTCGTCCGCCGTCACCGCGCGCTGGCCGGCCAGCCGGTGCCCGGCGGGCAGTGCCACGTCCAGCGGCTCGTGCGCGAGCGGGATCACCGCGACGCGTTCCTCGGGCCAGCGCGGGCTGTGGTCCATCCGGTGCGCCAGGACCAGGTCGTACCGCGCCGTCAGGGCGGGAAAATCCTGCTGGGCGACGTCCTCGTCGGAGAGCAGGATCCGCGGCTGGCCCGGGCCGTCCAGCAGCCGGGCCAGCGGCGCGAACAATGCCTGCCCGGCGCTGTGGAAACCGCTGAGCGTCACCGGCGCCACCGGTGAGCCGTGGTAGGCGCCGATCGCCATCTTCGCATCCGCCATCGCGCTGACCACCGCGGCCCCGGCGTCCGCCAGCACCTGGCCGGCCTCCGTGAGCACCAGGTTCCGGCCTTCCTTGCGGGTCAGCGGCACCTCCACAGTCTTCTGCAGCGCGGCCAGTTGCTGGGACACCGCCGACGGCGTCACCAGAAGGGTTTCGGCGACGGCCTTGACGCTGCCCAGAGCTCCGAGTTCGCGCAACATCTCCAGCTGGTGGATTTCCATGCCAGCCATTCTATGCAACAGTGATTGCTAATTCGTCGATTGAGAAAAATTCGGTTGTGCTAATGCTTTCTGGTGGGTCTAATGGGGTGAGTTGACCCACACGCCCGCCCCGCATGCGGAACAGAACACGCGGAACAGAACGCGCGGAGCAGGACCCCAAAAGCACAGTTAGGAAGGCCCATGAAGGCTCTCTACAAAGCCGGCGCCCACGCAGGATTCGAGCTCGTCGACCGTCCCGAGCCGAAGAGCGGCCCCGGGGACGTCAAGATCCGCGTCATGACCACCGGCATCTGCGGTACGGACCTGCACATCCAGGCCTGGGACGCCTGGGCGCAGGGCATCATCAACGCCCCCCTGATCGCCGGCCACGAGTTCTACGGCGAGGTCGTGGAGACCGGCGAGGACGTCCTGGACGTCAAGGTGGGGGACAGGGTCTCCGGCGAAGGCCACATCGTCTGCGGAATCTGCCGCAACTGCCGCGCCGGCCGCCGGCAGATGTGCATCAACACCGTCAGCGTCGGCGTCCAGCGCGACGGCGCCTTCGCCGAGTACGTGGTGATCCCCGAGACCAACGTCTGGGTCCACCAGGACCCCTCCGTCACCCCGGAACTCGGCGCCATCTTCGACCCCTTCGGCAACGCCGTCCACACCGCCCTGAGCTTCCCGCTGGTCGGCGAGGACGTGCTGATCACCGGCGCCGGACCCATCGGCCTGATGGCGATCGCCGTCGCCCGGCACGCGGGCGCACGCAAGATCGCGATCACCGACGTCTCCGCGCCCCGGCTGGAACTGGCCCGCAGGCTCGGCGTCGACCTCGCGATCGATGTCTCGAAGATGCGGGTCAAGGACGCGCAGCGCGAACTTGGCATGCGCGAAGGCTTCGACATCGGCATGGAAATGTCGGGACACCCCACCGCGCTGCCTGAGATGATCGACAACATGAACCATGGCGGCCGGATCGCGATGCTGGGACTGCCCAGCCAGTCCATCGACATCAACTGGGGCAAGGTGGTCACGCACATGCTGACCATGAAGGGCATCTACGGTCGCGAAATGTTCGAGACCTGGTACGCGATGAGCGCCATGCTCTCCTCCAACCCTGCCCTGCACGCAAATATCTCGGCCGTGGTCACGGACACGCTGCCGGCCACCGACTGGGAAAAGGGTTTCGAGGTGGCCCGCGCCGGCGTCGGCGGCAAGGTGGTCCTCGACTGGACCGTTTTCTAGGCCCCTTTCCCTGACCGCTCGCTACCGGGCCCCTGCCATACACCGCCTTCCACGCACAGCATTCCGCCCCCGCATCCAACCAGCCGAGGAGCCAACCCATGTATTCAGCCATCAAGGACCAGCTGCAGCACGAACTCGATGAGATCCGCAGCGCCGGTCTGTTCAAGACCGAGCGGCATATCGACTCGCCGCAGGCCAACCGCATCAAGGCCGGGCAGATCGGCGAGTCCGGCGCCGACGTGCTGAACTTCTGCGCCAACAACTACCTGGGCCTCGCCGACCACCCGGACATCATCGCCGCGGCGAAGACCGCCATGGACGAGCGCGGCTTCGGCATGGCCAGCGTCCGCTTCATCTGCGGCACCCAGGACCTGCACCTGGCACTGGAAAAGCGCGTCTCGGCGTTCCTCGGCACCGAGGACACCATCCTGTTCTCCAGCTGCTTCGACGCCAACGGCGGCGTATTCGAGTCCCTCTTCGGCCCGGAAGACGCAGTCATCTCGGACGCCCTGAACCACGCGTCCATCATTGACGGCATCCGGCTCTGCAAGGCCCAGCGCTTCCGCTACGCCAACCAGGACATGGCGGACCTCGAATCGAAGCTGATCGAGGCCACCACGCAGGAGAACCCGGCCCGCCGCAAGATCATCGTCACGGACGGCGTCTTCTCGATGGACGGCTTCCTGGCCCCGCTTGAGGCGATCTGCGACCTCGCCGACAAGTACGACGCCCTGGTCATGGTGGACGATTCCCACGCAGTGGGCTTCATGGGCGCCACCGGTGCCGGCACGCCGGAACACGCCGGCGTCTCGGACCGCGTGGACATCTACACCGGCACCTTCGGCAAGGCCCTCGGCGGCGCCTCCGGCGGCTACGTCTCGGGCCGCGGCGAGGTCGTGGCGATGCTCCGCCAGAAGGCCCGCCCCTACCTGTTCTCCAACTCGCTGGCCCCGGCGATCGTCGCGGCCACGCTCAAGGCCCTGGACCTCGTGGAAAACTCCGGCGAACTGCGCGGCAAGCTCTTCGCCAACGCTGAACTCTTCCGCAACCGCATGAGCGAGGAAGGCTTCGACCTGCTCTCCGGCGAGCACGCCATTGTCCCGGTAATGTTCGGCGACGCCGTCATGGCGGCCAAGGTGGCCGACGCCATGCTCCACAACGGCGTCTTCGTCACGGCGTTCAGCTACCCGGTGGTGCCCAAGGGCGCCGCCCGGATCCGCGTCCAGCTCTCCGCCGCGCACAGCGCCGACGACGTCGAAGCCTGCGTCCAGGCGTTCGTGCGCAGCCGCGCAGCAGTGGCAGCAGCCTAGAGCGCCTGATCGCCGAGGCCGGGCCCCCGCATTCAGCACGGGTCCGGCCCGGCCCCAGGAGCCAGGCCCTGCCCGTTCATCCAGGCTTCCTCCACGTGCTGGTCCGCGGGACATGTCCAGCTCCGGCAGCGAGGACTGGACATAATGCCACTATGTCCAATGGCCGCGACCAACGAAGGGCATGTCCCGGGCCGGCCCGCAGCAACGAGGGACATGTCCAGCTTCGGCAGCGAGGGCTGGACATAATGCCACTATGTCCAACGGCCATGACCAACGAGGGGCATGTCCCGGGCCGGCCCGCCGCAACAGGGGACATGTCCAGCCGTGCGGACCAAGGAAGAGCATGTCCCGGGTCTGCCGCCGCAACGAGGGACATGTCCAGCCGTGCGGACCAAGGAAGGGCATGTCCCGGGGCGGCGTGCACAATTTATCCAAGCAACCAGGATTTCAAGAAAGTTGCCGCCAAACTCGGAATCGTGGAGACGGCATATGCCGAGAACGCCGTGAGTCACTGGACATTTCAACGCCCGGGGATCCAACAATGGCGCTGGTGATGACTGTGGGACCCGATTGACGCCGCTCGCCCGGGGCGCAGGTTGAGGCAAACGCCGGCTACCGGCGCGGCCTGACCCGACAATCTGCAAGGATGGGACCATGTCAGCTCATTACGATGTCGTAATTGTCGGCGGCGGAATCGCCGGCCTGTCCCTTGCCTCCGCCTTGGCCGGGCACTGCAGTGTGGCCCTGATCGAAGCCGAGCAGACCCTGGCGTACCACACCTCGGCCCGCTCGGCCCGGCAACTGATTCCCAGCTACGGCCCGCCTGTGGTCCAGGAGCTCACCGTCCGGACGCTCGACCTCATCGCGGCCCGGGACGCCGAACGTCCGGAACCGGTGCTCACCCCGCGCAGTTTCATGCTGATCGGGGACGACGCCACCGTCCGGGCGGAGGCAAGCGGACACATGCACCGGATCACCCACGCCGAGGCACTGGACCTGTGCCCGGCCCTGGTCCCGGATTCGTTCAGCGCCGCCGGGCTGGACACCGGATCCTTCGCCTGCAACGCCCCCGTGCTGCTCGAGGAGCACCGGCGGCTCGCCGTGGCCGGCGGCGTGGACATCATTACCGGCGCCAGGGTACATTCCGCCCAGCGCCTGGGCACCGGCTGGGAACTGGGCGCCGGGCAGGAAGGCTTCCAGTCCGCCGTCGTGGTCAACGCCGCCGGTGCGTGGGCCGACGAGCTCGCCGTCCTCAGCGGCGTCGAGAAGCTCGGCCTGCAGCCGTACCGGCGCACCGCGGCGATCGTCGACGTCGAGAATCCGCTCCCGGAAGCCTGCCCGATGGTGGCGGCGGCCGATGACAGCTTCTACTTCCGGCCCGACAACGGCCAGGTCCTGATCTCGCCCGCCGAACACGTGCCGAGCGGGCCCGAGGACGCCCGGCCCTATCCCGGCGACGTCGAACGGGTCATCGTCCGGCTCAACGAGATCACGACGCTCGGGATCCGGAACGTCCGCACCGCCTGGACGGGGCTGCGGACGGAGGCGGCCGACGGCGTCCCGGTGGTGGGGTTCGACGCCGAGGCCACCGGATTCTTCTGGCTCGCCGGCCAGGGCGGGTACGGATTCCAGACCTCATCCGGCGTCGCGGAACTGGCCGCCGGGCTGATCCTCGCCGGCCAAGGCTCCGCCCCGGCCCCGAACCCGGCGCGGGACGCCAGTCCGGCATCCCGGACAGCGGAGGCACTGGCCGCGACCCGCTGGTCCATCCGGCGCTGAAGAATGGATCTATGAGTACCCTCATCACCAATATCGCCGAACTGATGACCCAGGACGCGGAACACCGCGTCCTCCGCGACGCGGCGGTGGTAATCGAGTGGGAGCGGATTTCCTGGCTCGGGCCCGTGGCCGACGCCCCGGCCGCGGACGAACGGGTGGATGCCGGTGGCCGGGCGCTCCTCCCGGGCTGGGTCGACTCCCACACGCACCTGATCTTCGCGGGGGACCGCACTGCCGAGTTCGAGGCCCGGATGGCGGGGGAAAGCTACAGCGCCGGCGGGATCGCCGTGACTACCGGCGCCACCCGGAGCACGAGCGACTTCGACCTGACCCGGTTGGCGATGGGCCGCGTCGCGGAGGCCGTGTCGCAGGGCACCACCTACCTGGAGACCAAAACCGGCTACGGCCTGGACCTCGAGAACGAGGCCCGCAGCGCCCGCATCGCCTCCACGGTGGCGGACGAGGTGACCTACCTGGGGGCGCACCTTGTGCCCGCCGGAATGGACGCGGAGGAATACACGGAGCTCGTCTGCGGGCCGATGCTCACCGCAGTCCGGCCCTACGTCCGCTGGGCCGACGTCTTTTGCGAGCAGGGCGCGTTCAACGAGGACCAGTCCCGCCGGGTGCTGCTGGCCTGCAAGGCCGCCGGGCTGGGGCTGCGCGTCCACGGCAACCAGCTCGGCGAGGGCCCCGGAGTCAGGCTGGCGGTCGAAGTCGGCGCCGCCAGCGTGGACCACGTGAACTACCTTTCGGCCTCGGATGTCGATGCCCTTGCCGGCAGCTGGTCCGGCTGGGACGCCGCCGGCGGCAGCGGCACGTCTGGATCCGGGCAGCGCGGCACGGTTGCCACGTGCCTTCCGGCCTGCGATCTTTCCACCCGGCAGCCGCTGGCCCCCGGCCGGGAACTGCTCGACGCCGGTGTGCAGCTGGCGCTGGCCTCCAACTGCAACCCCGGCACGTCCTACACCAGCTCCATGGCGTTCTGCGTCACCACCGCCGTGCTGCAGATGCGGCTCAGCGTCCATGAGGCGGTGCGCGCCGCGACCTACGGCGGCGCCCTGGCCCTGGGGCGGGAGTCCGGGAACGACGTCGACGGCGAACGCGCGGTGGGCTCGATCGCCGTCGGGCACCGCGCGGACCTGCACCTGCTCAACGCCCCTTCCGCCACGCACCTGGCCTACCGGCCCGGCATCCCCCTGACGCACGCGGTGTGGCGGGCCGGCGTAGCGCAGCCGGTCCGCTGACGTGCCCTAGAACATCATGGGCGGTGCATCGAGGACGGTCTCGTCCACGCGCCTCTTCTCCCACTGCGTGAAGGGCTTGTCGAGCTCGTACTTGCCGTGCGAGGTGCGCAGCAGGGTGCGGACCTCGGCGTTCTCGGGGTTGTTCAGGGACTCGAAATATTCCACCGACCAGTGGAACCAGCGCATGCAGAACAGCCGCATGGTCAATCCGTGCGTCACGAACAGCGCGTTCGGGGCATAGCCGGGCCGGGACCAGTGCCGGTGCAGGGTTTCCATGAAGGAAGAAATCCTGTCATACACATCGGAACCGGACTCGCCCTCGCGGAAGCGGTAGAAGAAGTGCCCGTAGGCGTTGCGGAGCTCCTTCTGGTCCTCTATGTCGCCGGCGATCTGAAAGTTGGCCCAGTCCTGTTCGCGCAGGCGCGGTTCCTCGATCACCCGCTCCACGAGCGGGCCGAGATTCAGCGCCTCGAGGGTCTGGTAGGCCCGCAGGTAGGGGGAGACGTAGACGCACACCGGGCGGCCGTCCAGCTGGCGCCGGACCTCCTCCCCGGCCGCGGTGGCCTGCTCCAGGCCCAGTGCGGTCAACGGGATCCGGTAGTCCGGAACACGGTTGTAGATCGAGGTGTCGGCATTGGCGGCAGACTGGCCGTGCCGGATCATGATGATTTTCCGGGGCGCACTCATAATCCCCTAGCATAGGGCTCCCAAAAAGCCGCGGGTGCCGCCGCGGCCCGCACCACCCGGGCACCAGCAAACTATCGGCAAGTGCAGGCAAGATAGAACCATGTTGGTTCCCTCCCGCCGTCGGCTGCGGTTCGAAGTGTTGATTGTCCTGGGGTTGTCGCTCGGGCAGTCCGCGATCTACTCCCTGGTGCAGTTGCTGGACAAGATGACCACGGCGCCGCTGGCCCAGGGGACATCCACCCTGAACCGCTCACAGAGCGCACGCGAATACTTCGACCTCACCTACCAGTTGCTGGACATCATCTTCGCCCTGGTCCCGGTGGCCCTCGTGATCTATTTCCTCACCGAGCACTGGCCGGCCGGTGAGCGCGGAACCTCGGCGTTCCGAAGGATCGGCTTCGACTTCGCCCGGCCCGGCAAGGACCTCCTGCAGGGGCTCGGACTAGCTGCGCTCATCGGCATTCCGTCCCTGGGGCTCTACGCCGCCGGCCGGGCGCTGGGGATCACGACGGCGATCATCCCCAGCGCCCTGGACGCCTACTGGTGGACCGTGCCGGTGCTGGTCCTGTCCGCGATCAGGCACGCGGTGGTCGAGGAAGTGATTGTAGTGGCGTACCTGCTGGACCGGCTCGGGAAACTGGGCTGGAGCGTGCCGGCGGCCATCGCCGCCAGCGCCCTGCTCCGCGGCAGCTATCACCTGTACCAGGGGTTCGGGCCGTTCATCGGCAACGCGGTGATGGGCGTGGTCTTCGCGCTGGTCTACATCCGGACCAAACGGGTGATGCCGCTGGTGATCGCCCACGCCATCCTGGACACTGTGGCGTTCGTGGGGTTCAGCCTGTTCGGCAAGGCCGTGGGCCTGGGCTGAGTTGCTTTTAGGAGCAGGCCTTAAATGATCTCGGCCGCCGTCTCCTAGGTGACATCGTTGGCACCTAAGAGATGGCGGCCGAAGCGTGGGGCAGGTGGAACGTTAGATCGTGACCGCTCCGGAGGCGGTCTCGAAGGTGACAGAGAGGATGCCGGGAGTACCGTGCGGCGCGATCCAGTTCACGGCGACGTCTTCCAGCGGCTTTTCAACCGGTTCGCCCAGCCACTCCGTGACGCGTGCGGCCGAACCGGCAATGGTCAGTGCGGACATCTTGACATCGCTCGCGTAGGCGTTGGACGGGTGCAACTCCGGGTCGCCCTCCCACTTGAGCATGTACGGCACCTGGGGGTCGGCGATGAGCCCCAGGATGCCGATCTGCTTCCAGACCAGTTCGCGGCCGTCGGGAAACTTCCGGTTGCCGTTGACGGCGGCACGGCCGAGCCGCTCCTCGAACGGGGCCAGGTCGTCAACCTCGACGCACCAGCCCATCCAGCCGCCGCCGGCCTCGGAGCGTGCCCGGACGGCCTGGCCGAACGGGGCCTTGTCGGAGGCCGGGTGGTTCAGGACCTCCACGACTTCCAGGTACTTGTGTCCCGCGAGCGGGATAATCATGTTGCGTGTCCCGAAACGGGGGTGCACTCCACCCTTCACGGCTTCAACGCCGAGGGCAGACGCAATACGTTCAGTGGTGGCTGCCAAGCCATCGTGTTCACAGGCGTAAGAGACGTGATCCATGCGCATGCCATCATCTTGGCACTTTGTGATGGACCTCTCAGCTTAGGCTCCCCTAACCGTCATGGGACGTCCTGGGGCACGGAACGCGGCGCCCCGGATGCTCCGTCACGGCGGCCGTCTTCATCTTCGTCACAAAGCTATCCATGGCTCCGCCGCCATTCCTACACTGAAGCCAGGTCATGAGTGCCAGCGCACAGCCCCGGCTTGCTGGCCGGCAACCCTCGTATCGCGGTGGGGTGCCCCGGGTGAAGACCTGGCCGTCCGGCGCCCGCCGGAGGGCAAGCGCGGCGCCTGTTCCGGTTCGGGCCGAAAGCCCCGGCCGGTGCTGTGCCCAGTGACTCGAGGAGCACCAATGTCCAACGCCTGGTCCTTTGAAACCCGCCAGATCCACGCCGGCCAGGAGCCGGACAGCGCCACCGGCGCGCGTTCCCTGCCCATCTACCAGACGACGTCGTTCGTGTTCCCCAGCGCCGAAAGCGCCGCGAACCGCTTCGCGCTCGCCGAGCTCGCGCCCATCTACACCCGGATCGGCAACCCGACCCAGGACGCCGTTGAACAGCGCGTCGCCAGCCTGGAAGGAGGCCTCGCGGCGCTGCTGCTCAGCTCCGGCCAGGCCGCCGAGACGTTCGCCATCCTCAACATCGCCGAGGCCGGGGACCACGTGGTGGCCAGCCCCAGCCTCTACGGCGGAACCTACAACCTGCTCGCGCACACGCTGAAGAAGTTCGGCATCTCCGTGACCTTCGTGGCGGACCCGGACAACCTGGACCAGTGGCGGGACGCCGTCCAGCCCAACACCAAGCTGTTCTTCGGCGAAGTGGTCTCCAACCCCCGCCAGGACGTCCTGGACATCGAGGGCGTCTCCCGCGTGGCGCACGAGGCCGGCGTGCCGCTGGTGGTCGACAACACGCTCTCCACCCCCTACCTGATCCGGCCGATCGAGTGGGGCGCGGACATCGTGGTCCATTCGGCCACCAAGTACCTCGGCGGGCACGGCGCCGCAATCGCCGGCGTGATCGTGGACTCCGGCAACTTCGACTTCGGGAAAGACCCGGAGCGGTTCCCCGGCTTCAACACCCCGGACCCCACCTACAACGGCCTGGTTTACGCCCGCGACCTCGGAGCCGACGGCGCGCTGGGCGCGAACCTCTCCTACATCCTCAAGGCCCGGGTCCAGCTCCTGCGCGACCTCGGCTCCGCGGTGTCCCCGTTCAACGCCTTCCTCATCGCCCAGGGCATCGAAACGCTGAGCCTGCGCGTCGAGCGCCACGTGGCCAACGCCACGAAGGTGGCGCAATGGCTGGAGGGGCGGGACGACGTCGAATCGGTCGCCTACGCCGGGCTGCCGTCCAGCCCCTGGTACGAGCGCGGCCGCAAGTACGGGCCCAAGGGGACAGGCGCCGTCGTGGCGTTCAACATCGCCGGGGGAGCGGAGGCCGGCAAGCGGTTCGTCGATGCCCTCGAACTGCACTCGCACGTCGCGAACATCGGCGATGTCCGGTCGCTGGTGATCCATCCGGCGTCGACCACCCACAGCCAGCTCTCGCCCGAACAGCAGGTGATCGCCGGGGTGAATCCCGGGCTGGTGCGGCTTTCGGTGGGACTGGAGCATATTGACGACATCCTGGCGGACCTCGACGCCGGATTCCGCGCGGCCAAGACCGCCTAGACGGAAGCCCACGCGGAATTTCCCCACCTTTGCTGGCATGACGCCGCGAATCGCCGGCACTTCGGCGCGACCCGCCGGTCACGGCTGTCAAAGGTGGGGAAACTGCGGTGCTGACGGGTCCGGCTGTCACATGGAAGTCATAATCTTCGTGATTTCCGCACCCTGTTTCGTAGACTCGTACCAGGTCATGAGTGCCAGCGACAGCCCCGGCTTGCTGGCCGGCAACCCTCCTTTTGCGGCGGGGTGCCCCGGGT
>NZ_KI914976.1:34830-35720 GCF_000520575.1 Arthrobacter sp. I3 | reverse complement strand
CCCTGCCGGTCAGCTGACGGCGGGCAAGCGCGAAGATAGGTCCTCACATGACGATTGCCGTCACCCGCACGGGTGTTCCCGAAACCAAACCATCCCGGACCCCTGACGGGACCGTCCAGTTCGTCAGGATCGGTGATCTGCAGCTCGAATCCGGGACTCCGTTGCCGGATGTGGTGCTCGCCTACGAGACGTGGGGGACCCTGAACGCGGACGCCTCCAACGCCGTGCTCATTGAACACGCCCTGACCGGCGACACACACGTGACCCGCGGCGAGAGCGGGGAGCCCGGCTGGTGGGAACAGCTCGCCGGACCCGGGGCTCCCGTGGACACGGACAAGTACTTCGTCGTTTCGATCAACATCCTGGGCGGCTGCTACGGATCCACCGGACCTTCCACCCCGGCCCCGGACGGGCGCCCCTGGGGATCGCGGTTCCCGCTGGTCACCCTGCGGGACACCGCCGCCGCCGAGGCACGGCTGGGGGATGCCCTGGGCATGACGATTGCCGTCACCCGCACGGGTGTTCCCGAAACCAAACCATCCCGGACCCCTGACGGGACCGTCCAGTTCGTCAGGATCGGTGATCTGCAGCTCGAATCCGGGACTCCGTTGCCGGATGTGGTGCTCGCCTACGAGACGTGGGGGACCCTGAACGCGGACGCCTCCAACGCCGTGCTCATTGAACACGCCCTGACCGGCGACACACACGTGACCCGCGGCGAGAGCGGGGAGCCCGGCTGGTGGGAACAGCTCGCCGGACCCGGGGCTCCCGTGGACACGGACAAGTACTTCGTCGTTTCGATCAACATCCTGGGCGGCTGCTACGGATCCACCGGACCTTCCACCCCGGCCCCGGACGGGCGCCCCTGGGGATCGCGGTTCCCGCTGGTC
>NZ_KI914976.1:0-34730 GCF_000520575.1 Arthrobacter sp. I3 | reverse complement strand
TGGCCGATGCCCTGGGCATCGGCAGCTGGTACGCGGTGCTGGGCGGCTCGCTCGGCGGCGCGCGGGCCCTTGAATGGGCCGTCACGTTTCCCGCCCGGGTCCGGCGCTGCGCCGTGATTTCCGTCGGCGCCAGCAGCACCGCCGAACAGATTGCCTTCGCGCAGGCACAGACGCTGGCCATCCGCCAGGACCCCCACTTCAAGGGCGGGGACTACTACGGCGGCCCGGAACCCGAGGCAGGCCTCGCCCTCGCCCGCCGCATCGCGCACATCACCTACCGCTCAGCGGCCGAACTGGACGGCCGGTTTGGCCGCAACGCCCAGGAGTCCGAGACGCCCCTGGAAGCCGGATCGCTGGCCGGACGCGGGCGCTATCAGGTGGAAAGCTACCTGGACCACCAGGGCAGCAAACTGGCCCGGCGTTTCGACGCGAACAGCTACATCGCGATCACCGAAGCCCTCATGAGCCACGATGTCTGCCGGGGGCGCGGAGGTCTCGGGGAGGCACTGGCCCCGGCCACCGCCGAATTCCTGGTGGCGGCCGTGGACTCGGACCGCCTGTATTTCCCGGCCCAGTCCCATCAACTGGCAGAGGCCCTGCCGGGCGGCCCGGAACTGCACATCATTCAAGCGCCAATCGGCCACGACGGCTTCCTGACCGAAATCGGCCAGCTCAGCGGGCAGCTCCGGGAGACCTTCTTCAGCCACTAGGCCGGCCCGCTTGTGCATTTTTGCAGATGCGCTCTGCACTAATGGCCGTTGAGGCTCAGGGCCGGAGCGTCCATACTCATGGGGAATGACGCCCTGTGCCCTAAATCACAAGCGTCCTCAGTCCAATGGTCCACAGGGTGTCGATGGAGACGCCGAAGGAGTCACGATGAGTACGGAAAACGCCGCAAGGCGCGCTGAAGAAACCGACGTCAAAACGTCCGGCCTGAAGAAGGTGGTGGCGGCCTCCATGGCCGGCACCGTGGTTGAGTGGTACGAGTTTTTCCTCTACGCCTCCGCCGCCACCCTTGTGTTCGGCAAGCTGTTCTTCCCGAACACCGGTTCGGAACTGGACGGCATCCTCGCCGCTTTCCTCACCTACGCGGTCGGCTTCATTGCCCGCCCGATCGGCGGCATCGTCTTCGGCCACTTCGGCGACAAGTTCGGCCGCAAGCAGTTGCTCCAGCTGAGCATCATCCTTGTCGGCGTTGCCACCTTCGCCATGGGCTGCCTGCCCACCTTCGCGCAGATCGGCTACTGGGCCCCGGCCCTGCTGGTCTTCCTGCGCTTCGCCCAGGGCTTCGCCGTTGGCGGTGAATGGGGCGGCGCAGTCCTTCTCGTCGCCGAACACAGCCCGAGCAAGTCCCGCGGTTTCTGGGCAAGCTGGCCGCAGTCGGCGGTTCCGATGGGCAACCTCCTGGCCACGGCTGTCCTGTTCACCCTCTCCGCCACGTTGTCCTCCGCCGACTTCCTCAGCTGGGGCTGGCGCGTAGCCTTCTGGCTCTCCGCCGTGATCGTGCTGGTCGGCTACTACATCCGCACCAAGGTCCAGGACGCCCCCATCTTCCTGGAGGCCCGCAAGGAGGTCGAGGCCGGCCACAAGGGCTACGGCGTGGCCGAGGTCTTCCGCCGCTACCCGCGCGGCGTCTTCACCGCCATGGGTCTGCGCTTCGCCGAGAACATCCTCTACTACCTTGTGGTCACCTTCTCGATCACTTACCTGAAGGTCATCGTCCAGACGGACACCTCGCGGATCCTGCTGCTGCTGCTTGTGGCGCACATCGTCCACTTCGCCGTGATCCCGATGGTCGGCAGGCTCTCGGACAACGTCGGCCGCAAGCCGGTCTACATGGCCGGCGCCATCCTCGGCGGAACGTGGGGCTTCTTCGCGTTCCCGATGATGGACACCAAGAACGACCTCGTCATCCTCGCTGCGATCACCATCGGCCTGCTGTTCCACTCCCTGATGTACGCCGGGCAGCCGGCGCTCATGGCCGAAATGTTCCCGACCCGGATGCGCTACTCCGGCGTCTCGCTGGGCTACCAGGTCACCTCGATTGTGGCCGGTTCGCTGGCTCCGATCATCGCCGTCGCGCTCCTGGGCCAGTACAAGTCCTCGGTCCCGGTCGCCATCTACCTCCTCGGCGCCTGTGTGGTCACCTTGGTTGCGGTGTTCTTCCTTAAGGAAACCCGCGGCATCTCGCTCCGCGACGTCGACGCCGCCGACGCCCAGGGCACCGCTGACCTCCTCGCCGCCAGCAAGAAGTAACAACAACAAGAAGTAACAACAACGAATTAGCACGGCAACAGCCCGGGTCCCGCACTGCGGGGCCCGGGCTGTTGGCGTTTGGAAGCAGGATCGGCCCGACAAGCTGGCTCAGCCCGCCAGGACCGCTCAGCCTGCCAGGACCGCTTGGCGGTCGGCAATCTCGGTCCGGATCGCCTCCAGCACGGCACGGACCGGGGCCGAACGCAGCGCCTCGGGCCGGGCCACAGCCCAGATGGGCAGCTGGCGCTGGAAGTCGTCCGGCAGGACGGGCAGAAATTCCGGCCGGCCCGCCACGAGGAAATTGGGGAGCAGGCCTATCCCGGCGCCCCGCCGGACGGCCTCCAGCTGGGCGAAGACGCTTGTGGCCTGGAAGCTGGACCGCGGCACCGGCAGCTGCGTTGAACGGTGGCCGAGCTCGGCGACCTGGAGCGCCGATTCCACGTAGGAGACAAAGCCGTGCTGCCGGACGTCGTCGAGCGTTGCCGGAAGCCCGTGCTCCTGCGCATAGCCGGGACTGGCGTACAGCCTGAGGAAATAGTTGCTCAGGAAGATCGCGCGGGCGGTGGTGGTGTCCATGTTGCCCACCACCACTTCCAGGTCCACGCCGGAGCGGTTTTGGCTCACCTTGCGGGTGGCGCTGAGCAGTTCGACGTTGAGCAGCGGATTCGCCCGCTGCAGCCGGACGAGGGCCGGGGCCAGGAATTCGGCGCCGAAGCCGTCCGGGGTGCTGATCCGGACCAGGCCGGAGACCACGTCGCCGGAGCGGGCAATGCTGCTGGAGAGGGCACCGAGAGTGCCCTCGATGGCTTCCGCCGCCGCGACCGCCTGGGTGCCGAGTTCGGTCAGCTCCCAGCCGTGCGGGCTGCGTTCGAGCGTCCGGCCGCCGAGCTGTTTGTCGAGGGCCAGGACGCGGCGGGAAATGGTGGTGTGGGTGGTGCCGAGCGTCTCGGCCACGGCGTTGAACCGGCCCAGCCGTGCCACGGTCAGCAGGATCAGCAGGTCATCGGGGCTCGGAAGCCGGCGCAAGTCCAATCTTGTCCCCTTTGCAGCGAGTGTGGCGGAGCCAGGGCCATGATTGTGCATCTGTGCACATGGCATCTGTGATTTTTTACCTTGATTGCACTCTAACAGGATGTGATGGTGGACACCGGGGCGCCGAAGTTTCGGCTTTCACGCCGGAGCGCGTCGAGGCGCCGGCAGCACATCAAGCAAAGGAGCTTAAGCCATGGCAGTCATCGCCTGGATCGGACTCGGAAACATGGGCGGATCCATGTCCGTCAACCTCTCGAACGCCGGACACGAAGTCCGTGGCTTCGACCTCAACAGCGCAGCCGTTGCCGCAGCCGAGGCCGGGGGAGTCAAGGCCGCCGGCAGCATCGCCGAGGCCGTCGCCGGCGCCGACGTCGTCTTCACCATGCTCCCCAAAGGTGAGCACGCCCGCGCCGTGTACCTCGGCCAGGACGGCGTCCTTGCCCACGCGCACACCCGGACCCTCCTGGTGGATTCCTCCACCATTGACATCGCCTCCGCGCAGGCCCTGCACGACGCCGCCGCTGCCGCCGGCTTCCGCTTCGTCGACGCACCCGTCTCAGGCGGCATGAGCGGCGCGAAGGCCGCCACGCTGACGTTCATGATCGGCGGCGAGGCCGGCGCCGTCGCCGACGCCACCGAATACATCCGCCCCATGGCCGCGAACATCATCCCCACCGGCGGCGCCACCACCGGCCAGGCCGCGAAGATCTGCAACAACCTCATGCTCTTCATCAACCTCGCCTCCACCGCCGAGGGCGCGGTCCTGGCCGATCGGCTCGGCCTGGACAAGCAGGTCTTCTGGGACATCGCGTCGGTCTCCTCCGGCGACAGCTGGGCGCTGCGCACCTGGTACCCCGTGGCCGGCGTCGTGCCGACCGCCGCGTCCAACAACGACTTCGCCCCGACCTTCACCACCGAACTGGCCAACAAGGACATCGGCCTCGCCATCAGCGCCGCGCGGGACACCGGCACCCCGCTGGAACTCGGCGAGCACGTCCAGCAGCTCTTCCAGCGGCTCATCGACTCCGGCCAGTCCGGCCAGGACTGCTCGATGATCGTCAAGCTCGTCGACGGCACCCTCGAGTCCGCCAACTAGCCCTTCACGGCCCAGACCTTCACGGTCCTGCCCCTCACGGCCCTGCCCTTCACGAAAGAGACCCACCCATGGAACGCATCCCGCACTTCATCAACGGCGCCCTGATTGCCGACGCCGAGCGCTTCGGCCCCGTGTTCAACCCGGCCACCGGCGAGCAGGAGAAAGAGGTCGCCCTGGCCTCCGCCGCCCGCGTCGAAGAGGCCATCGAGGCCGCCCGCGCCGCCCTGCCCGGCTGGCGCGCCACGAGCCTGGCCAGGCGCACCGCCATCTTCTTCAAGGTCCGTGAACTGCTCATGCAGCGCCGGCCCGAACTCGCGGCTCTGCTCACCAGCGAGCACGGCAAGGTCCTCTCGGACGCGGAAGGTGAAATCACCCGCGGCCTGGAGAACATCGAATTCGCCACCGGGCTCTCCCACATGCTCAAGGGCGAACGCTCGGAGCAGGTCTCCGGCGGCGTCGATGTCCACTCGGTCCGCCAGCCGGTCGGCGTCGTCGCCTGCATCACGCCGTTCAACTTCCCCGCCATGGTGCCGCTGTGGATGATCGGCAGCGCCCTGGCCTGCGGGAACACCGTGCTGCTCAAGCCGAGTGAAAAGGACCCGTCCTCCGCCGTCTTCATCGCCGAGGTCTTCGCCGAGGCCGGCCTGCCGGCAGGGGTGCTCAACGTCGTCCACGGGGACAAGGAAGCCGTGGATGTCCTGCTGGAACACCCGGCGGTCAAGGCCATCAGCTTTGTCGGCTCGACGCCGATCGCGCAGTCCATCTACAAGCGCGCCGCTGATCACGGCAAGCGCGTCCAGGCCCTGGGCGGCGCGAAGAACCACATGGTGGTCCTGCCGGACGCGGACCTCAACATGGCCGCGGACGCCGCCGTCTCGGCCGCCTACGGCTCCGCCGGGGAGCGCTGCATGGCAGTCAGCGTCCTCGTCGCGGTCGGCAGCATCGCCGACGACCTCGTGGAGGCGATCACCACCCGCATGGCAGCCCTCACGATCGGCCCGGGCACGGACCCGGCCTCCCAGATGGGTCCGCTCATCACGGCCGAGCACCGCGACAAAGTGGCCTCCTACGTTGCCGGAGCGGCCAACGAGGGCGCCACCGTGGTGGTGGACGGCCGCGAACACGATTTCGACTCCAACGGCTTCTTCATCGGCGTCAGCCTGATCGACCACGTCAAGCCCGGAATGAAGGTCTACGACGACGAGATCTTCGGGCCCGTCCTCTCCGTGGTCCGCGTCGAGACCTACGCCGACGCCGTGAAGCTGGTCAACGACAACGAGTTCGGCAACGGCGTGGCCATCTTTACCCGCGACGGCGGCGCCGCCCGCCAGTTCGAGTTCGACGTCGAGGCCGGCATGGTGGGCGTCAACGTGCCCATCCCGGTGCCGGTGGGCACCTTCTCCTTCGGCGGCTGGAAGAATTCGCTGTTCGGCGACACCCACATGTACGGCCCTGAAAGCATCCGTTTCTACACCCGCGGCAAGGTGGTCACCACCCGCTGGCCGGACCCGTCCACCTCGGTGATCGACCTCGGCTTCCCCCAGGTCGACTGACGCTTCTGCCCGTGAAGGCAACGCGGGGTCACTCAGCGCCCATCCGGCACCGGATCAGGGGCCGCAAGTGACCCCTCGTTGCTTTCGGGGGCCGGGATTAGAGTAGGCACGCAGGGACAGCCAGGATCCGGGAGGCACCATGACCACGCTCGTCAACCGTCCCAACACGGCATTGCTCGTCGTCGATATGCAGATCGGCGTCGTCGCGGAGGCCTACCGCCGCGACGACGTCGTCGCAACCATCGCCGCGCTCGTGGACAAGGCCCGCGACGCCGGGGCGGACGTCGTCTGGGTGCAGCACAGCGGTGAGGAACTCCCGCGCGGCAGCGACGGCTGGCAGTACGTGCCGGAGCTCGCGCGCCGCAGTTCGGAGCCGCTCGTGGCCAAGGAGTACAGCGACGCCTTCGAGGCCACCGACCTGGAATCCGTGCTGGCCGGGCGCGGCATCGGGCGCTTCTTCCTGGCCGGTGCGCAGACCGACGAGTGCATCCGCTCGACCCTGCACGGCGCGATCACCCGCGGCTACGACGTCACGCTGGTCGCCGACGCCCACACCACCGAGGACCTGACCGAGTACGGCGCCCCGCCGCCGGCTCTTGTGGTCGCGCACACCAATCTGTACTGGCAGTACCACAAGGCGCCGGGGCGGACGGCGGGAACGGTCAACGCGGCCGACGTCGAGTTCGCCGGCCCGGCAGGGTCCTAGCCCTTCATGATTTCCGCGCGCTGAGCCATGTAGTCCTCCATGGACAGCTTGCCGTCGGTGTACTGCTGGTCGAGCTCGGCCAGCTTGCGGGCCCGGTAGCCCTGCCCGGCCGACGGCGGCGGAGACTGCGGCGCCTGCGCCTGTCCCGCGCCCGGCGCCGGGGGAGTTTGCGATGCCTGCGGCCGCTGCGGTTGCGGCGGGTTGTTCAGGTACTCGGGGCTGTCCTCGTAGGGGACGGGGGACTGGTAGCCGACCGGGTTCGGGTACTGCTGGCCGGGGTACGGCTGGTTCGGGAACGGCTGGTCCGGAAACCGGGGACTGGGGTTCTGCGCGTTCGGGTACTCCGCGCTGGGGTATTGCGGGTTGGGGTATTGCGGGTTGGGATACGGCTCGTTGGCCGGACCCGACTGCTTCGGGGCGCCCAGCTGGCCAAAGCCGCCGAAGTAGTCCTGCTGGGTGTAGCCATCACGCGGCTGGTTACTCTGGCCGGGGTTGTTCTGGCTGCCCGGGAACCGGCCGAACTGTCCCGGCGTGCCCTGGTTCCGGCCGCGGGCAGACCTGCGGTAGAGGCGCATCGCCACGGGAACCAGGAAGGACAACACGATGATCCAGAAGAACATACTGCTCACGGTACTGGGCCTTTCAGCTGCTGGGCCTTCTCATCTGCGGGCTCATCTGTAGGGCCGGAGAAGTGTTCCTCCAGCTTATGCCCCGCAGGCTCAGGCCCGAAGCCTCAGGACCGCACCGCGTCCTCGGCGCCGGGCGGGCCTTCGCCGGAACCAAGCGGAACGCCGGGACCGAAGACCGGACCGGCCAGCGGCCGCTTGGCCGTCATGCCGTCGCCGGAGGAGCGGTGCCGCAGCCGGCGGACCACCCAGGGGACGAAGTACTCCCTGGCCCACACCAGGTCCCCGCTGCGCGCCTCGCGCCAACTGCGCTGTGGCAGCGGTTTGGGGGAGAGGGGCTGGAGCGTGTGCTCGACGTTCAGCGAGTCCAGCACCATGGCCGCGATCGTGTGGTGGCCCAGCGGTGAGAAATGCAGCCGGTCGACATTCCACATCTGCGGGTCATTGAGCTGGCGCAGCGACCACATGTCCGCGATCACGGCGTCGTGGCGCGCGGCGATCGTGCGCAGGTTCTCGTTGTAAATAGCCACCTTGCTGCGGATCCGGCCCAGCACCGTGGAGCCGGTATCCGGGCCGTTGAACAGGACAACGGTGGCGCCGCCCAGGCTCAGGATCTGCACCACCGAATCCAGCTTTTCGGCCAGCACGTCCGGATCGCCGCCCGGGCGGATGAGGTCGTTGCCGCCTGCGGAGAGCGTGATGAGGTCCGGTTTGAGGGACAGGCAGTGAGCCATTTGCTGGTCCACGATCTGCTGCAGGAGCCGGCCGCGGACGGCCAGGTTGGCGTAGGCGAAGTCGTTGTGCCCACGGCTGAGTTCCTCGGCCACGCGGTCCGCCCAGCCCCGATGGCCGCCCGGACTGGCCGGTTCCGGATCGCCGATGCCCTCCGTGAATGAGTCGCCCATCGCCACATAGCGGGTCCACGGGTGGGTGACGGTGTCAACGGTGGTCTCGGCTGGGGTGTCCGGTGAATTTTCCATGGGATAGGTATTGCTCACCCCCTTATCCTGCACTGTTCCCGTTTAGCTGCGCCACCGTATTAGCTGCGCCACCGTAATTTGTTACCGCCGGGTAACTGTAAGAATAGTTCCATGACTCACGCTGACGCCTTCCCCGCCCCTGTCGTCCAATGGTCCCAGCCGGAGCAGGAACGGGCCGGCAAGCCGCTTCTGGTCCTGTTGCACGGCTACGGCGCCAACGAACAGGATCTGCTCAGCCTGGCCGGGATGCTGCCGCAGGAATTTGCGGTGGCCTCGTTGCGCGCCCCGATCGCCATGGGACCGGGCTTCACCTGGTTCCCGCTGACAGGGTCCATTGACTACTCGCTCGACGCCGTCAAGGTCGCCGCAGGCTACGTTCAGGACTGGCTCGACGGCGTCAAAGCCAACCACCCGTCGGTGACGCTGTTGGGGTTCTCGATGGGCATGGCGATGGCCACCACGTTGCTGCGGCAGCGGCCGGCAGACTTTGCCGCCGTCGTCGGGCTGTCAGGGTTTGTCGTCGACGCCGGCGATGACCCCAGCTTCCGCGACGGCGAACTGGACGGCACTGTGCCGCTGTTCTGGGGGCGGGACCAGCAGGACCCCGTGATCACCGAGGACAAGATCGACTACACCGTCGGCTGGGTGCGCAAGCACGTGAAGCTCACCAAGGTCCTCTACACGGGCATGTGGCACGGCATCAACCAGCAGGAGATCGGCCACGTCTCGGAGTTCCTCACGCACGTGGTGCTCAACGCCAAGAAGTAGGCGCGCCGGGGAAGTGTGCGCCGGGAAGCGGCGCCGGGCGGGCGGCTAGGCGGCCGGGGGCGCGCTGATCCGCACGGTCCGGCCGTTCACGGTGACGGTGTCGCCGTCGTGCAGCTGGCGGCCGCGGCGCTCGTCGATTTCGCCGTTGACCTTCACCAGCCCGTTCTTGATCAGTTCCGCGGCCTCCACACCGTCCTCGACCAGATTCGCAAGCTTCAGCAGCTGGCCCAGCCGGATCATGCTGTCGCGGATAGTGATGTCTTCGAATTCCGGATTGCTCATACAAGCAATAATGCCTGACCTAAGGTGGCACCTATGACCCATCACCGCCGTCTTCCGCTGATCGTCGGCCTGCCCATGGCCGTCGCGACGGGATTGTTTATCCCGATCCAGGGGCGGATCAACGGCGCCCTCGGGGTGGCGCTGGAGGACGGAATCGGTGCCGCCGTCGTCAGCTTCAGCACCGGACTGCTGGTCATGACGGTCATTTCCCTGGCCTTGCCCCGGGGCCGGGCAGGGCTGGCGCGGATCCTGCCCGCCGTGCGCGAACGGCAGTTTCCGCCGTACTACGTCCTGGCCGGCTGCATCGGTGCCCTCTTCGTCTTCGCCCAGTCCTTCACCGTGGGACTGCTCGGCGTCGCCCTCTTCACGGTGGCCGCCGTGACGGGGCAGACCCTCAGCGGCCTGCTGGTGGACCGGATGGGGATCGGACCGGCGGGGAAGAGGCCCATTACCGGCATCCGGGTGCTCGGCAGTGTGCTCACCGTCGCCGCCGTCGCCTGGGCGGTGTCGCCCAGATTCAGCGCCGGGGAATCCGGGCTGCAGTTGCTGGTTCCCGTGATGCTTCCGCTCCTGGCCGGGTTCCTGATGAGTTTCCAGCAGGCCATGAACGGCACAGCCACCGTGCACTACGGCACCCCCATCGCCGCGACACTCGTGAACTTCATCGCCGGAGCGGCCCTGCTGTGGGTGGCGTGGCTGATTAAACTCGCCGTGGCCGGGGCCGGCAACCCCCTCCCGGCGCAGTGGTGGTACTACCTTGGCGGCCCGCTCGGCTGTATCTTCATCGGCATCGGCGCCCTCCTGGTCCGTAGCCTGGGCGTGCTGGTCACCGGCCTCGGGATGATCGCCGGCCAGCTGCTGGGGTCCCTCGGACTGGACCTCATATTGCCGGTGCCCGGAACGGTGATCGCCCTCCCCACGGTCCTCGGCACCATCCTGACGCTCGGCGCCATCGTCCTGGCCACCCTGCCCTGGCCCAAGGGCGCGCTGAAGCGGTAGCGGGCCGGTAGGCTTGGAGTTTGCATCGCACTGTTCGTATTGCATTGTTCGTATCGCTTTGTTCGTATCGTCCCGGCCGGCAACCAGCCGGCGTCCCGGGGCCAACACCACGGACCGCACCCAGCGGCCCTGTAGAAAATTGGAGTTCCCATGGCAGCAAAATCCGTCCTCGACCAGATCATTTCCCTCGCCAAGCGCCGGGGATTCGTTTTCCAGGCCGGTGAAATCTATGGTGGCTCCCGTTCTGCCTGGGACTACGGCCCGCTCGGCGCCGAGCTCAAGGAAAACATCAAGCGCCAGTGGTGGCAGTCCGTGGTCCGCGGCCGCGACGACGTCGTGGGCCTGGATTCCTCCGTTATCCTGCCCCGTCAGGTGTGGGAGGCCTCCGGCCACGTCGATGTGTTCTCCGACCCGCTGGTGGAGTGCCTGTCCTGCCACAAGCGCTACCGCGCGGACCACCTCGAGGAAGAATACGAGGAGAAGAAGGGCCGTCCCGCCGAGAACGGCCTCAAGGACATCGCCTGCGCCAACTGCGGCACCCGCGGCCAGTGGACCGAGCCCCATGAATTCTCCGGGCTGCTCAAGACCTACCTTGGCCCCGTCGCCAGCGAAGAAGGCCTGCACTACCTGCGGCCCGAAACGGCCCAGGGCATCTTCGTGAACTTTTCCAACGTCCTGACCACCTCGCGGAAGAAGCCGCCCTTCGGCATCGGCCAGATCGGCAAGTCCTTCCGCAACGAGATCACGCCCGGCAACTTCATCTTCCGCACCCGCGAGTTCGAGCAGATGGAGATGGAATTCTTCGTCGAGCCCGGCACCGACGAGCAGTGGCACGAGTACTGGATGAAGGAACGCATGTCCTGGTACACGGGCCTGGGCATCCGCGAAGAGAACCTGCGCTTCTTCGAGCACCCGCTGGACAAGCTCAGCCACTACTCCAAGGGCACCACGGACATCGAATACCGTTTCGGATTCCAGGGCTCGGAGTGGGGCGAGCTCGAGGGCATCGCCAACCGCACCGACTTTGACCTCTCCACCCACGCCAAGGCCTCCGGCGCGGACCTGAGCTACTTCAACCAGGCCACCAACGAACGCTACACCCCGTATGTGATCGAGCCCGCGGCCGGCCTGACCCGTTCGTTCATGGCCTTCATGATCGATGCCTACACCGAGGACGAGGCCCCCAACGCCAAGGGCGGGGTGGACATCCGCACCGTGCTCAAGCTCGATCCGCGCCTGGCGCCGGTGAAGGCGGCCGTGCTGCCCCTGAGCCGCAACGAGGACCTGTCCCCGAAGGCCAAGGACCTCGCAGCGCAGCTGCGCAAGAGCTGGAACATCGAGTTCGACGACGCCGGCGCCATCGGCCGCCGCTACCGCCGCCAGGACGAGATCGGCACCCCGTTCTGCATCACCGTGGACTTCGACACGCTCGAGGACCAGGCCGTCACCATCCGCGAACGCGACACCATGAGCCAGGAACGCGTCTCCCTGGACAAGGTGGAGGGTTACCTGGCCGCTCGGCTGATCGGCGCCTGATCATGGCGATCGCATACCGGGAATGGCGGGAAGGCGACGACCTCGCGCTGCTGGAAATCTGGGGCGGCCCTGAGACCGTCCAGGCCGGACAGTTCCGCGGGACGCTGTCGCCCTCGGGCAATTCCCCGTGGCGCCGCTGCATCGTGGCCGAGGACGTCGTGGACGGTGTCGCCATTCCGGTGGCGGCCGCCGTGGTCCACGAGGCCTCGCTGCACCCGGACCGGCTCTGGGCGTATGTCGAGGTCGCCCGGGACCACCGCCGCGCCGGCCTGGGGTCCACGCTGCTGACCATGCTGCGGCACGAGGCCGCCCAGGCGCCGTCGGGCGTGTCCAGACTGCGTTGCAAAGTGGAGCCGGGCACCCCCGGTGCGGCGTTTGCCGAGGCCGCGGGCCTGGCCCCGATCCAGCGTTCCCGCCTCGTCGTCGTTGACCCTGCGCCGCTCAAGCTGCCGGTGTTCGGCGACGGTTCGGAGTCCGCGGCCACCGACCAAGTCGAGGACCTGGCCACGGGCTCGGTGGAGCTCAGCGACGTCGTGGGACGCTACTACACGGCCGTGCACGGCTGGGACAGCCCGGGGGAGCTGAGCGTCGCCGCGGTGCAGCGCCTGTTCCTCGATGACCTCAGCGGCGCCCACGGAGCGATCGTGCTGCGGGCGCCCAAGGCCAGCGCCTTCGGGCACGGCATCGCGGCCAGCCGCAAGGGCCGGCTGGAGGGGTTCGCCATCAGCTACGCCCAGGGAATTCCGGGGGCCGACAGCGGCGCCGATGCCGGTGCCGGCGGTGCGGCCTCGACCACTGAGCCTACTGAGGTGTTCCTCGGGCACGAGCCCAAGCTTGGCGTGGACGAGGCCAAGGCCGCCGTCCGGGACCTTTTGGCCCTGATCGCTTACCAGCACCCGGTGATGCTCGAACTGGACGACGCCATGACCGCCCTGCGCAATGTCGTCGAACCGCTGCTCGAGAGCGGCAAGGCCCATGTCCAGGGCTCGGAAACGCTCGTCGTCTCCGACCCGGCCTAGGTCTTAACCAGACTGACCCGCTGCTGTAGCCGTATGAAGCTTGATAACGGCCCCGGCTGCGGGTCAGTCTGCGTTAAACACAGTTATTGTGCGGCGCAGTTATTTGGGCATCACCGGCGGCACGAAGTCGAAGGTCATGCCCAGCAGCCAGACGAGCAGCAGGACCACCGGCAGGTGGAAGACGAACTGCAGGAAGGTGAAGCCCACCAGGTCCCGGGCGCGCAGCCTCAGCACCGCGAGCAGCGGCAGCATGAAGAACGGGTTGACCAGGTTCGGCAGCGCCTCGGCGATGTTGTAGATCTGTACGGTCCAGCCGAGGTTCATCTGCACGTCGGTGGCCGACTGCATCACGTAGGGCGCCTCTACCAGCCATTTTCCGCCCCCGGAGGGGACCAGGATGCCCAGTACAGCCGTGTAGAGGGCAATGACGACGGCGAAGCCGCCGCCGCTGCCGATGTCCGAGAAGAACGCCGCGAGGTGGGTGGAGAGGCTCATGCCGCCGGTTCCCGTGGCCTTGGTCAGGATGGCCGCCATCGCCGCGTACAGCGGGAACTGCACGAGGATGCCCGCGGTGGCCGGGACGGCCTTCGTCACGGCCTGCAGGAAGTTCCGCGGCGTCCCGTGCAGGACCAGGCCCAGGATGAGGAACACGAGCAGGTAGCCGTTGAGGCTGCTGACCACGCTGAGGAACGGCTTGGTGAGGAACTGCGAGACGAGCCAGCCGAGCGTGAGGACGCCCGCCAGGATCGGCAGGACCCGGCTGTATTCGAGCCATTCGCCCGGCCGGGAACGCGGCGCGGACTCGGCCGGCTCGTCGTCAAGGTCCACGCCCAGGTCCTCTGCGGTGCGGATCGAGCCGCCCTGGGGCGCGGAGAAGTGAGCAATCACGGTGGTCAGGGCCATCAGGATGGCCAGCGTCAGCAGTGACTGCCAGGTAAAGATCGTGGTGCCGAAGTCCAGGATGCCCGTGATCTTCAGCAGCGCCGGCGGCAGCGACGCGGCCGTGGCCTGCAGCTGCGCGGCAGAGGAGGACAGCCCCAGGGCCCAGACGGCGCCGAGGCCCATGAACGCCGCCGCGCCCAGGGCACGGTAATCCACCGTCAGGTCCTTCCGGCGGGCAATCGCGCGGGCCAGCAGCCCGCCGAAGATCAGGCTGAGCCCCCAGTTGAGGAAGGACACGGACATGGCGAGCACGGCCACGAAGCTCACCGCGGTCCGTGCCGTTGACGGCACGAGCGCCAGCCTGTTGATCAGTCTCGCCACGGGCGGGGAGGTGGCCACGACGTAGCCGGTGAGGACCACCATGGCCATCTGCAGGGTAAAGGCCGTCAGGTCCCAGAAGCCGTTGCCGAACGAGTCGGCGATTGCCTGCGGCGTGGCGCCGATGGCGAGTGCGGCCACCGCGATGATGACGACGCCGGCGAGGGCGAAGATGTAGGCGTCCGGGAACCACCGCTCCGTCCACGCCGCCATTCGTTGGGCTATCCGTGCGAGACCGCGTTCTTCGGTTCCGCTCTTGGTCACGACTGTGCTTGCCACAGGTGTCCCTCTCCATTGAGTGCTTTTTGTACCCCATGGAGTTTAGTCAAGACGATGGCGGAAGTAGGGCTTATCGGCGCTTGGCACCTGCGCGCCGGGGGCCGTCGGCCTCGTCGAGCCGGCGTCTTTCCTCCTCGGTCGGGGCGCCGCCGCCAAGACCGGCCGGCATCCACCAGGCCCCGGGGGCCGGTCGCAGGGGGAAATCGGCAATGCCGGCGTCGATCCCGTCCTGCAGGGTCTTGGCCAGGCGCGCCGTCGCGGCCCGGGCGTCGTCGGCCGGGTCAGGGAGCGAGCCCGGAAGGATCGGCTCGCCGACGTGGATGCGGACCGGGGCGCGCCAGGCGCGCCGCGGCGAGAAGGCATGGTGGCGGGTCATCAGCCGGTGGGCGCCCCAGATGGAGACCGGGATGATCGGCACGCCGGCCTCGGCGGCCATCCGCACCGCACCGGTCTTGCATTCGCGCACCGTGAAGCTGCGGCTGACGCCGGCCTCTGGCAGGACGGCGACGTATTCGCCCTCCCTCAGGCGGGCGACGGCGGCGTCGTAGGCGTGTGCTCCCGATCCGTACCCGACCACCACATGCCCGGCGGCGCTGACCGCGGGGCCAGCAAACCAGTGGTCGGCGGCGCCCTGCGTGATGAGGAAACGCAGCTGGGCCCGGTTGTGCCACCACAGCAGCATCTCGGCAAAGGCAAAGTCGAGGTAGCCGAAGTGCGTGATCGCGACCACGGCGCCCTGGCCGGGCACCACCGGGCGGGACGGGAGGCGGGTTGATGCGCCGCGGGTTGAGGCATTGGGCGGCCCGGGCTGGGGCAGGTGCTCCCGTCCCGTGACGAGGACCCGGATGCGGAACAGCCAGCGCAGCGCCAGCCCGGTGCGGACAATGAAACGGTAGAACCGGTCGCTGGGCTCCGGGCGCCACTTCACGGGCCGCCAGTCCAGCCCGTGCCGGGCACCTGCCGGGCCGCGCACGTCAGTGTCCGCCCACCCGCCGCCGGGGCGGCCAGGGCAGGAAGCCGGAGGTGGAGTCGATGTATTCCTTGTACCCGGGACGCGCGGACATTGCCTTTTCCGTCAGCGGCTTCCCGGTCTTGCCGGCCAGCGTCCAGATCATCAGGGCGGGGGAGAGGACGGTCAGGACACCCGGCCAGGAATCGGCCGCCACCAAGAACAGCCCTGCCCAGACGGCGGCGTCGCCGAAATAGTTGGGGTGGCGGGTGTAGCGCCACAGGCCGGTGTTGAGGACGGTGCCGCGCCTGGCGGGATCGGCCTTGAACTGCGTCAGCTGCCAGTCGCCGACCGTCTCGAACACGAAGCCAAGGATCCAGAGCAGGACGCCGGTGAACGCCAGCCAGCCCAGGCTTCCCGTGGCGAACATGCCGACCTGGATGGTGAGCGAGACGAAGAACATCACCAGCCCCTGGGGCAGGTAGACCCGCCGCAGGGCATAGACATTGCGTGATCCGGGCGCTCCGGCGAGCATGTCCACGTAGCGCGGGTCCTCGTGGCCGCCGCGTGCGCGTGCCCCGATGTGGACGGCGAGGCGGATGCCCCACACCGCGACCAGGGCAAGCAGGAGCAGCCGCCTGCCGGCGTCGCCGTATCCGGCGGAAAGCACCCACGAGATGCCGGCCACCACCACGAAGCCCAGACCCCAGACGGTGTCGATGACGGAGTGCCGGTTCTGCCGCACGGCAACCGCGAAAGTCACTGCGAGCAGCACCACGAGTCCCGCGATGACCCAGGGCAGGCTGGCAAGGAAGGCATCGAGCGGGAACGGCGGCATCACAACACCACCGGCATACGCGTTCCGGCCGCCGGCGGGGCGCCGCCGAGGGCGCTGCGCAATGCGTCCCTGGCGCCGGAAACATCGGCCCCCGTTGCCTCGCTGAAGGCGTCCAGGACGAAGCCGTTCGCCAGCACATTCCACAGTGGCAGCCGGCGGATCATGAAATGGCCGGCCTCCTTGAGCGAGACGTAGTCAACGGACGCGGCGACGCCCTCGGCGCGCCGGGCATAGTCCAGTGAGTTCGCCGGGCTGGTCCAGCGGTCGTCGGTCCCGTGGACGATCAGGACGCGGCGGCCCGCGACAGGCTGGACCGAGGTCTTGTGGTTCAGCCACGGGGCGAGCGCGACGACGGCCTCGACCTGCGCGTCGTCGGCCACGCACAGCGCCGTGAGACCGCCCATGGAGTGGCCCAGCAGGTACACCGGCACGCCGGGATGTTCCTGGCTGATCCGGGCGAGCGCCCAGCGGGCATCGTGAACGGGGGACATGTCCTCCCCGTTCCAGCCGCGGTAGCGGTTGCGCAGGGTCCACACGGCCAGCCCGTGCGGGCCGCCCTGCCTGTGCAGCGCCCGGGCGAAGGGCACCATCCGGGCCGGACTCAGGTGCCGGCCGCGGACTGCGTCAAAACTGTCGGCCCGCCCGCCGTGCAGGATCAACACGACTCCGCGGGCCTCCCCGGCGGCTTCGGCGATGGTCAGCACGGCTTTGGCGACGGGCCCGGAACGGCCCGCCTCCGGCTCGCGGTCGTCGAGTTTGCGCATTGCCACGTATGTGTCCTTCCGGTCCTTCGTCCGTCAATTACCAACCATAGGTTGCGGCCCCCTCCCGTCAAGGCCGGTGGTCCCTAGTGTGGATTCGGAGCCGGCGCCCCCGGTGATGGGTGCGGCCGGCACGCGTGCATTTGCTGGCGCCCTTGACGGGGAAATGCGGGAAGAGTAGGCATGAGCAGGTAAACCTCCGGGCGCCACGCCGGCTGGGAGCGCAGAGAACCGTCCGGTCGAATCTCACGACGAAATCGACGGTATACATAATGAACGGAACACAGTTCGATAGCCTGCGCGGGCAAGTCCGCGGGCAGATCATCACGCCCGGCGACGCCGGCTACGACGCGGCACGGGCAGTCTTCAACGGCATGATCGATAAGAGGCCGGCAGCGGTGGCCCAGGTATCTCAGGTGGCCGATGTCATCTCCTGCGTCAACTTCGCCCGGGACAATTCCCTGGACCTGGCGGTCCGCGGTGGAGGACACAGTGCCCCGGGCTTTGGCACGTGGGATGACGCCCTGGTCATCGATTTCTCCAACATGACCGGCGTCCGGGTTAATCCGGCAGCCGCGACGGCGCGCGCGGAGCCGGGTGCGACGTGGGCCGACTTCAACCACGCGACCCATGCCTTCGGGCTGGCAACTCCCGGCGGCATTGTCGGCTCGACCGGCATCGCCGGGCTGACCCTCGGCGGCGGCATTGGATACCTGAGCCGCAAGTATGGACTCAGCTGCGACAACCTGCTCTCTGCCGACGTCGTCACGGCCGAGGGAAAATTCCTTACCGCCAGCGAAAGCGAGAACGAGGACCTGTTCTGGGCGTTGCGCGGCGGCGGCGGGAACTTCGGCGTCGTGACGTCGTTCGAGTACCGGATGCACCCCGTGGACATGGTCCACGCCGGCATCATCATTTATCCCATCGAGCATGCCGAGACGGTGGCGAGGTTTTACCGGGACTACATGGCCACCGCCCCTGAAGAGTTTGGCGCGTTCCTGGGCTTCCACCAGGGTCCTCCTGTTCCGTTCCTGCCCGAGGAATGGCATGGCAAGCCGGTGTGCGTCATCGTCGGCATGTGGACCGGTGATCCGGCGGAAGGTCCGGCACGCTGGCAGCCGTTCCTGGACGCCGCGCCGGCTGCGGGATCCATGGTGGGACCAATGCCGTACCCCGCCTTGAACTCGGCTTTCGACCCGCTGCAGCCCCCTGGCATGCAGGCCTACTGGAAAGCGGATTTTCTGGCGGAACTGAACGACGGTGCCATCGCGGTGCACATCGAACACGGCAGCAAGGTCCCCAGCGTGCAGACCGCGGTACACCTCTACCCCATCGATGGTGCGGTCCAGCGGGTGGGCGTGACGGACACGGCGTTCGCCAACCGGAACGTGAAGTTTTCGCCCGTGATCGCGGCGCAGTGGATGGACCCCGCGGAAAACGAGGCAAACATCGCGTGGGTGCGGGACTACGCGGCCGCCCTGCGGCCCTATTCGGCCCCCGGCGGCTACATCAACTTCATGGACGGCGATGATCTGCCCAGGGTTGCGGAGAACTACGGGGAGAACTACAAGCGGCTGAGGGAGGTCAAAGCCAAATACGATCCGCAGAACCTTTTCCACGTCAACCAGAACATCGCGCCGGCGTAAGCGCGGCGTCATCGGTCCTGAGCGGAACCGCCCACGCCGTAGAGTTTTCGGCATGAGGTTGAACTGCTGATGGGCGCCGGACACTCGCACTCCCACAACGAACATCCGGAGCCGACGCCTCAAATGCTGGCTGCGCGGAAGAAGGCCAACTGGATCCTGGCTGCCATCCTGATCCCGCTGACGCTGCTGACCCTGGCGGCCATGGCTTTCATGTGGCCGTCGGGAAGCAAGGAAGGCATCACGCTGGCCAGCCCGTACGCGGCGGCACCGGGGGTGACGTTTGACACCGGCAAGATCCAGCGGGTCGTCGTCGGCAGCTGTTCGGATGTCCAGGCCGGCGGTGACGCCGCCCAGCAGGGCACCTCCGGTTCCGGGGCCGCGCCGCAGCCGCCGAACGAGGGCTCTCAATGCACGTTCGCCTACACCGAGCCGGACAAGGGCGGCAACCCGGTGAAAGTGGTCATCAACCCTGACGTCGCGAAGTCCCACGGCGTGAAGCCCGGGGACGGCATCCGCTACCTGAACCTCTCCAAGGTGCAGGGCGCCGCGGGCCAGGGCGCGCCGGCCTATGTCTTCGTCGACTTTGTCCGGACCCTGCCCATCATCTTCCTGGCCGTGCTCTACGCCGTCGTGGTGATCGCCGTGGCGCGCTGGCGCGGACTGCGGGCGCTGATCGGGCTTGTCGGCGCATACGTGGTGCTTGTCTCGTTCATGCTGCCCGGGCTGGTCGAGGGCAAGCCGCCGCTGCTGCTGGCTCTCGTGGGATCCACGGTGATCATGATCGGGGTGCTCTATTTCGCCCACGGCTTCTCCGCCCGCACGTCGACGGCGCTGCTCGGGACGATGTTCGGCCTCGCCATTACGGCGCTGCTGGCGGCCTGGGCCACCGACGCCGCCAACCTCGCCGGTGTGGGCAGCCACGACGCTGCCACCCTGACCAACATCTCGGACAACATCTCAATCTCCGGCATCATCCTGTGCGGACTGATCATTTCCGGGCTGGGCGTGCTCAACGACGTCACCATCACACAGTCCTCGGCCGTCTGGGAGCTGTGGGAACTGGCCCCCGAGACCAGCGCCCGGCAGCTCTTCACGTCCGCCATGCGGATCGGCCGGGACCATATCGCCTCCACCGTCTACACCATCGCGTTTGCCTATGCCGGCGCGGCCCTGCCGGTGCTGATCCTGGTCATGCTCTACGAGCGGCCGCTCGGGGACGCACTGACCAGTGCCGAACTTTCCGAGGAAGTCATCCGCACCCTCGTCGGCTCCGTGGGACTCGTCCTGGCCGTGCCGGTCACCACCCTCATCGCCGTGCTGGTGGTCAAGGCCACCGGCATCAGGGGCGGTGCGGTGGCAGGGACCGCGTCGGAACGGACTGCGTCGGATCGGGGCCGGCCGGAACGGATCGCGCCGGAAGAGTCCGCGCCTGATTGGGGCGGGCCGGAACGGATCGCGTCTGAAGGGTCCGCGCCTGACTGGGGCGGGACCGACCCGGGCGGGTCCGACGGCGCCGGTGCTGCGACGCGCCGCGGGCGGCGGGCCGCACTGCGGGGCTGACGAAGAATCTGCAGGCACCCCGAACGCTGCCAGATCGGGGAGATTTCCACATAGCCGGAGCGGGACCGGGCCGATTTGCCCGTCTTTGAGACAATGGTCGGGTGACTGTTGTAGCAACCCCTCCCGCCCCCAAGCTGGAACTCCCGCCCCTGAAGCTGGGCCCGATCACGGTGGACACCCCCGTGATCCTGGCTCCCATGGCGGGCATCACCAACTCCGCCTTCCGCAGACTGTGCCGTGAATACGGCGGCGGCCTGTACGTGGCGGAGATGGTCACCTCGCGTGCCCTCGTCGAGCGCACGCCGGAGTCGCTGCGCATCATTTCGCACGACGACGACGAAAAAGTCCGCTCCGTCCAGCTGTACGGCGTGGACCCCGTCACCGTGGGCCAGGCCGTCCGGATGCTGGTGGAGGAGGATCGGGCGGACCACATCGACCTCAACTTCGGCTGCCCCGTGCCCAAGGTCACCCGGCGCGGCGGCGGATCGGCCTTGCCGTGGAAGATCGACCTCTTCACCTCCATCGTCCAGACTGCGGTGAAGGAAGCCTCCAAGGGCAATGTCCCGTTGACCATCAAGATGCGCAAGGGCATCGACGAGGACCACCTGACCTACCTCGATGCCGGCCGGATTGCCCGCGATTCCGGCGTCGCAGCCGTCGCTCTTCATGGCCGAACGGCCGCGCAGTTCTATTCCGGCCAGGCCGACTGGTCCGCCATTGCCCGGCTGCGCGAGGCCCTGCCGGACATTCCCGTTCTCGGCAACGGAGATATCTGGTCCGCGGAGGACGCGGTCCGGATGGTCCGCGAAACGGGTGTGGACGGCGTCGTCGTCGGCCGTGGCTGCCAGGGCAGGCCCTGGTTGTTCGGCGACCTCATGGCCGCGTTCGAAGGCAGCGACCAGCGGCACCGGCCGGACCTGCGCCAGGTTGCCGAGAGCGTGTACCGGCACGCTGAGCTCATGGTCGAGACGTTTGGGGACGAGGGCAAAGCCCTGCGCGAAATCCGCAAGCACATTGCCTGGTACTTCAAGGGCTACGTGGTCGGCAGCGAACTGCGGACCAAGCTGGCGCTCGTCACCAGCCTGGAGGTGCTGCGCGGCACCCTGGACCAGCTGGACCTCGACTCGCCGTATCCCGGAGGCGACGCCGAGGGTCCGCGCGGCCGCGCCGGTTCGCCCAAGAAACCGGCACTGCCCAAGGACTGGCTGCTGAACCGGACGCTGGATGATGCCCAGACCCGCGATATTTCCTTCGCCGAACTGGATGTCTCCGGTGGCTGAGACCCGGACCACCGCGCCCGTCCTCGACGGGTATACGTCCCGCGACTGGGCCCGCTGGGTCGAGGAGCCGCCCAAGAGCACCTACCGCTCGGACTTCGAACGGGACCGTGCAAGGGTCCTGCACTCCTCGGCGCTGCGCCGGCTCGGCGCGAAGACCCAGGTGGTGGCCCCGGATACCGACGACTTCGTCCGGACCCGGCTCACGCACAGCCTCGAAGTTGCCCAGGTGGGCCGCGAATTGGGCCGTGCGCTGGGCTGTGACCCCGACGTCGTGGACACCGCATGCCTCAGCCACGACCTCGGCCACCCGCCTTTCGGCCACAATGGCGAAGCGGCCCTCAACGAGGTGGCGCACGGGATCGGCGGCTTCGAGGGCAACGCCCAGACGCTGCGGCTGCTGACGCGGCTGGAGCCAAAGGTCCTCGCCGCCGACGGCCGGCCGGCCGGCCTGAACCTGACCCGGGCCAGTCTCGATGCCGCCGCCAAATACCCGTGGTCCGCGGTAAACGCCCCGGTCATCCACGGGGAGCGGACCAGCAAGTTCGGTGCCTACGAGGACGACCTCCCCATCTTCGACTGGATCCGCGACGGCGCCCCGGAACGCCGGTCCTGCCTCGAAGCGCAGGTCATGGACCTGGCGGACGATATCTCCTACTCGGTGCACGACGTCGAGGACGCGATCGTCGCGGGGCATTTCCAGCTGCGCTGGATGGACAACCCGGACCACCGCGCCCGCGTCGTCGGCTACGCCAAGCAGTGGTACCTGCCGCACAACGATCCCGCCGCGATCGACGCCGCCCTGGCCCGGCTGGAGGCCACGGACGTCTGGGTGCGCGAGGCCGACGGCAGCCGCAAGGCCATGGCGGCGCTCAAGGACATGACCAGCCAGCTCATCGGCCGCTTCTGCCAGAGCGCACTGGAGGCCACCCGCACGGTCTACGGCCCGGAAAACCTGACCCGCTACAACGCGGAGCTGATCGTCCCGGATGAGACCGTGATGGAAATCGCGGTCATGAAGGGCCTGGCCACCACCTTCGTGATGACCACCGAACACCGGCAGCCCATCTACGAGCGCCAGCGTGAGGTCCTGCACGCCCTCGTCACCGCACTCAGCGCCACGGGGGCCCGCCACCTGGAACCGATGTTCGCCGCCGACTGGCTCGACGCCGCGGACGACGCCGCGCGGCTGCGTGTCGTCATCGACCAGGTCGCGTCGCTGACGGACGGCTCGGCGCTGGCCATGTACGAGCGTCTCGTGGGCAGCCTGCCGTCGCTGTGGTGAGGGCCACCATGGCCGGCCCGTCGGCGTCATACCCGGGGACTAGGATGGCACTGTGGCCGGCCTGATCAAACGCGAAGACATCGATGAAGTGCGCCAACGCACCGACATCAAGGAAGTCATCGATGGCTACGTGACGCTCAAGGGCGCCGGGCTCGGGTCCTACAAGGGTCTGTGCCCCTTCCACGACGAGCGTTCACCCTCCTTCACCGTTCGGCCCCAGGTTGGCCGGTACCACTGCTTTGGCTGCGGCGAGGACGGCGACGTCATCTCCTTCGTCCAAAAGCTGGACCACATCTCCTTCCACGAGGCCGTGGAGAAGCTGGCCCACCGGATCGGCTTCGAGCTCCATTACGAGGACGGCGGCTCCGGGCCCAACCGGGAGGACATCGGCCGGCGCCAGCGGCTGCTGGACGCGCACAAGGTGGCCGACGAGTTCTTCCGTGCCCAGCTGCTCACCCCCGGCGCCGCAGAGGGCCGCAACTTCCTCTACGGGCGCGGCTTCGACCGCGCGGCGGCCGAACAGTTCGGTGTGGGCTACGCGCCGCAGGGCTGGGACTCGCTCCTCAAACACCTCCGCGGCCGCGGCTACACGGACCCGGAACTCAAGCTGACCGGCATGTTCTCTGAAGGCGGCCGGGGGATCTATGACCGTTTCCGCGGCCGGCTGATCTGGCCCATCCGGGACATCGCCGGCGACACCATCGGCTTCGGTGCCCGCAAGCTCTACGAGGACGATCAGGGACCGAAGTACCTGAACACCCCCGAAACCGCACTCTACAAGAAGTCCCAGGTCCTCTACGGAATCGACCTCGCCAAGCGCAACATCGCCAAAGACCGCCAGCTCGTGGTGGTGGAGGGCTACACCGACGTCATGGCCTGCCACTTGGCCGGCATTCCGACGGCGGTAGCCACGTGTGGGACCGCCTTCGGCACCGAGCACATCAAGATCGCCCGCCGGCTGCTCTCCGACGACGGCAGCGGGGGAGAGGTCATCTTTACGTTCGACGGCGACGCCGCCGGGCAGAAGGCGGCCCTGCGCGCCTTCGAAGAGGACCAGCGGTTTGTCGCACAAACCTTCGTGGCGGTCGAACCCAACGGCGCGGACCCCTGCGAACTGCGCCAGTCCAAGGGCGACTCCGCCGTCCGGGATTTGATCGGTAGCCGCCGCCCGCTGTTTGAGTTCGCCATCCGGGCCACGCTGAAGCGGCACAATCTGGACACGGTCGAGGGCCGGATCGCGGCCCTGCGGGAATCCGCGCCCGTGGTGGCGCAGATCCGCGACGCCGGAATCCGGCCGGCCTATGCCCGGGAGCTCGCCGGCTGGCTGGGGATGCCGGTCGAGGAGGTCAGCAGGGCCGTCGGCGCGGCGACCAAGCGCGCCGCGCAGGCTGCATCGGCTCCGCCGGGCGGCGGCCAGGCCCAGAGCCACGGGCAGGGCGGCGGGCAGGGCTATGCGGGGTCCGGCCGCGGCTTTGCCGGGACCGCGCCCGGCGTTGCCCCCTTGCCGCCGTCGGCCGTACTCCCGTCCTTCAACCGCCCAGATCCCCGGGACCCCGTGGCCGCGATGGAGCGCCAGGCGCTCGAGGTCGCGCTGCAGGAACCCGGCATGCTCGAGGGCGAGACGTGGCAGCGCTTCTCGGAGGCGCGGTTCTCCACACCCGCCTACCTCGCCATCCACGAGGCCATCCGGGCCACCGGACTCGAGTTTTCGGGGGATCCGGTGCGCTGGGTCGAGCAGTTGCTGCAGGAGGTCCCCGAGCCCCTGCGCCCGCTCGTGTCCGAGCTCTCCGTGGTGCCCCTGCCGGCCAACACCCCCGAAGGCGTCCTGCGCTACTGCAAGGACATCCTCGCCCGCTTGTTCGAGCTCCAGATCACCCGGGTCAAGGCCGAGAAGATGGGCCAGCTGCAGCGTCTGGACGCCTCGGCCGACCCCGAAGAATTCCAGCGGCTGAATCGCGAACTCATGCAACTTGAGATGCAGCGGCGGTCCCTGCGCTCGGACGCCTGAGCCGCCGATTTCGTTTCCCGGGCTGGTGTTTGCTAGGCTTATACCCGCTTCATTCCTCCTTAGCTCAATTGGCAGAGCATTCGACTGTTAATCGAAGGGTTGCTGGTTCAAGTCCAGCAGGAGGAGCGCGCAGTCCCCGTTCCGGGTTCCGGAACGGGGACTTTTTTATACCCGGAGGGGGTATTTCGCTACTGGCAGGCGCTGGCCCCGCGGCCGATTTCCCTACCAGCAAAACCTTTGCTAATGTCATACCTGCTTCATTCCTCCTTAGCTCAATTGGCAGAGCATTCGACTGTTAATCGAAGGGTTGCTGGTTCAAGTCCAGCAGGAGGAGCGGACAGGTCCCGCGGCCGGTGAAAACCAGCTGCGGGACCTTTTTTGTTTCCTCTTTTATTTCCTCGTCTTTGTTGCTCCGTCTATGGCCAGGGCTTTCTGCCGGGCAACGCAGTGGCGGGCGGTTCAGGTGGAGGTTCAGACGAAGTACATTTCCACCTGGAGGAAGCGCTGGGCCTCGGCGACCGCTGCCTGGAAGGCCTCCAGCTCCGTGGGGGACTTCCGAGGCTCCCGCGGGTGCCATTCATGCGGCGCCGAGTGCACCTGGGTGAAACCGCCGCCCGGGGGCGCATAGAAGATGCCGAACCGTTGCACCGGCCACTCCGGGGAAGATTCCGGTGCCACGAGAAGGGCGGAGTCATATGCGGGGTTGTACCACTGGGCAATTGGGCGGCGGCGGTCTTCGGTGAACAGGCCGGCGGCGAACAGGGCTGCCGACTGAGGACTGGTCTGAGCGCACAAGCGATCCCACCACAGGGGCAGGATTCCGGCATCGGACCGCTGCCAAGTGGCCGGAAGGGGCTGGTGATCCTGCCTGTCGGGCATGAAATAACTTTATCGCCCGCCGCGGATGTCGAACAGGGCACAACGGGGGCGCAGGGCTGCAGGCCACGGACAGGTCTGCGTGGGCGGCTGGGCGGGGCCATGGGCACAGGGCACGGCCACGGTGTTCGCTGCACCGGGGCTGCCCGGGGGACATGCTCAGTGCTGGCGGGATGCCCCTGGGGACATGTCCAGTGGTGGTCCTGGCGGATGGACATAGTGGCAATATGTCCAGCCCCGGGAGCCAAGAATGGGCATGTCCCGCGGGGGAGGCCGCCAAGAATGGGCATGTCCCGCGGGGGAGGCTGTGAAGAATGGGCATGTCCCGCGGGGAGGCCGTGAAGAATGGGCATGTCCCGTGGGGGAGGGCCCGGCTACTGGATCGGTGGCACCGTGCTGGGCCGCACAACCAGCCACAGTGCAGCGGCCGCCAGAAGGATGCAGACGGCCTGGACGGCGCCCATCGGGGTTGCGGAGCTGACGCCGAGCCAGCCGACCACCGGCGAGACCAGGCCCGCCATCAAGAAGGTCGCCGCGCCGAGAAGTGAAGCCGCGGTTCCGGCCTGGGCCCCGTGTTTGGCCAGGGCCAGGACCTGCACGGTGGGGAAGGTGAAACCGGCGCCCAGGATGTAGAACCACAGCGGCACCAGGACGCCCCACAGCCCGAACCCCAGCTGGTCGAAGACGACAATCAGGACGGCCATGACGAACATCCAGGCCGTGGAACAAGCCAGGATCCACTGCGGCGGGACGCGCTTGATGAGCCGCGCGCTAGTCTGCACGCCTGCCACGATGCCCAGCGAGTTGACGCCAAAGAGCAGGCCGTACTGCTGTGGCGTGAACCCGTAAACATTCTGGAACAGGAACGGCGAGGCGGAGAGGTAGGTGAAGAGGCCCGCGAAGTTCATCCCGCCCACCAGCAGCAGGCCTACGAAGATCCGGTCGGAGAACAGCACCTTGTAACGCTGGCCCATGGTCATCCCGGTTTTGCCGCGCAGTTCCGGCGGCAGGGTCTCCCGGATTACGAAGAGGGCCGCGATGATGACGCAGGTCCCGTAGGCGGCCAGGAACAAGAAGATGCCGGGCCAGGGCATCAGCAACAGCAGCTGGGAGCCGATGACCGGGGCGAGGATCGGGGCCAGCCCGTTGACCAGGGCCATCCTCGCGAACATCCGCACCATCGCGTAGCCGCTGAACAGGTCACGGACCATGGCCATGGCCACCACACCGCCCCCGGCAGCCCCGACACCCATGAGAACACGGAAGAAACCCAGCGTGGCGATGTCCGTGGACTGCGCGGCGCCCAGGGATGCCGCGATGTGGACCGCCGTCGCCACGATCAGGGGCAGGCGCCGGCCGAACTTGTCGCTCAGCGGGCCCACCACCAGCTGTCCCAGCGCGAAACCTATGGTCGTCCCCGTGAGCGTCAGCTGCACCGCGGCCGCGGAGACGCCAAGGCTGTCTTCCAGGGCCGGGAATGCGGGCAAGTAGAGGTCGACCGTGAACGGCCCTAGGGCGGTCAAAGCGCCGAGCGTCAGGATGTAGAGGAATTTACGACGGCGGCTCAGGGAATCACCGGGATTGTGGGGTGTGCTCACAGAGGTCCATCCTAGGGCCCGCCGGGGTGGCCGGCCGGTGGCTGGGCGGGCGCGCCACACCTTGCCCGAAAAGGCCTCCCAAGAGCCTAAATGATAGTTTTGACACCGGGGTCTGTGCGAAGCTGTCCAGACCCGGCAAGCCCGCGCGAGCGGATCGACGGATGGCACCAGTTAGGCGGGACCGATGAGCGGACGTCACAGCGGCGGCACAGGCAGCGGGTTGCGGATTTCCGCGCTGCCGCAAACCCTGAAGATGATCTTCAAGCTGGCGCCCCGGCAACTCAGTGACGAGATTGCCCTGGCCAAGGCCGAAATCAAACGCAAGGGGACCCAGCTCGGCGTCGCCGGTGCCTTCTTCGCCGTCGCCCTTGTTTTTGTTGGACTCCTGGTGATCGGACTCTTCATTGCAGCGATCATGGGACTGGCCACCATCATGCCCGCGTGGCTCGCCGCCTTGTTGGTCTCTGCCGTCTGCCTGATTATCGCCGCGATCGGGGCGCTCGTCGGGCAGAACAAGTTCAAGAAGCTCATGCCGCTGGTCCCCGAGGATACGATCCGGGGGCTTAAATACGATCTCGGCATCGCCAAGGAAGGCTCCGCCTTCGACGCCAGGATCCTGGATCCGAGCACCGAGCAGTACAAAGCAGCGAAGGCCGCCAAGGAAGCCGCCGCAGCCAAAGCGACGGCGGAAAAGGAAGCAAAGGCTGCCGCCAAGCCCGACTTCGGACCGCCGCCCACAGAGGCTGAACTCCGACGCCGGCTGGACCTGCGGCGCATGCACCTTACCGGCGTCCGGGACGACCTCGGCCGTGAACTCGATGTCAAGAGCCAGACCCAAATCCTGCTGGCGGCCGCCCAGGTCCGGCTCCAGGACGGCAAGGAGCAGCTCAGCGACAAGATCGCAGGCTTCCGCGCCTCAGCCCGGTCCTCGGCGGGCTCGGCCACATCCGCTGACGGGCAGGGCCTGGCCGACACGATCAAGCGGCGCTGGAAGCCCCTGGCTGTGCTCGCCGCCTCTGGAGCCGCCCTCGCGGTCCTGGTGCGCAGGCTGATAAAGGGCTAGACAGATCCCTGAACCTAAACGCCAAACCGTTGCCGTCCACGGAAAGGGGGAATCGATGAAGTTCATCGGCGCCGGCGCCCGCCCCGGGCAGCCCCTCGTCCACCGCGACGCGGTCTTCACGGTTCCCAATGTCCTGACCGTGGTGCGCTTCCTTGGCGTTCCGTTATTCATCTGGCTTGTCCTCTCGGAGCACAAGTACGGCTACGGTGCCCTCGTGCTCGCGGTCATGGCCAGTACCGACTGGGTGGACGGCTACATCGCCCGCCGCTTCAATCAGATGTCCAACCTCGGACGGGTCATGGACCCGATTGCGGACAGGCTTTCCCTGATCGCCGTCGCCGTGACCCTCGTGATCGCAGGCGTCGTCGAGTGGTGGTATCTCGCCGCGCTGCTGGTCCCGGACGCGGTCCTGCTGGCTCTGTCAGTGTTCTATTTCCACGGCCACCCGGATCTGCCGGTGAGCCGCATCGGAAAGATCCGGACGGGCCTGCTGCTGGTGGGCACGCCGCTGCTGGTGCTCTCCAAGCTGCCGGTGCCCGCCGCGGACGTCTATGCCACGGTCGCGTGGATCTTCCTGGGATTGGGGCTCGTGGGGCACTGGATCGCGGCCTACAACTACGTCTGGGCCATCATCGGCAAGGGCAGGCAGCTTCGGGCGCACGACGGCGGCTCCCGCTGATGGTCTGGGTTGCGGTTTTGCTTGCGGTCCTCGGCGCCTTCTGCCTGGCGTTCGGGGCGCAGCGCCAGGGCAGTGCGGTCAAGGCCGATACCGGCGGCCTGGCGCTGAGCACCCACGGCCTGCTGCGGCTCGTGCGTAACCCGCGCTGGGTATTCGGGTTTCTTCTGCTGTGCGCCGGGATGGGAATGAACGCGATCGCCCTCGTCATGGCGCCCTTGACGGTGGTGCAGCCGATCGGCGCGATCGCCCTGGTCATCACCACCGTGGTCAACACCAAGGACCAAGGCCTGAGCATGAACCGGGCAACCGTCGTGGCCATCTCGCTCTGCGTGACCGGCTCAGCGCTGTTCGTGCTGCTGGCCGTCACCGCCACGCAGGAGAATCACAACGTCAGCAGCGAGGACGAGCTGACAATCGTGCTGCTCCTGGCCATTGCGGTCGCGGCCTTTGGCACGCTCGCGGTCCTGTTCAGGCACCGCATGAGCGCCTTCGTCTACATCCTCGGCGCCGGCGTCCTGTTCGGCTTCGTGGCTGTGCTGACCCGCATCATCGGCAGGCATCTGCTCGATCCAAATGGACAGTTCCTGCTGAATGTGCCGTGGTACAGCGTCGTTGCGATTATTGCTGCAGGCGTTCTGGGATCGTGGTTTGTCCAAAACGCCTACTCCAGCGGACCGCCGGACCTCGTGATCGCCGGATTGACGGTGATCGACCCCATTGTGGGCATCGCGATTGGCATCGTGATTCTGGGAGAACTGCGTCCGGATGTCCAAGCCGTGACGGCTATTGCCATGGGGACGGCCGCATTGCTTGCTATCGTGGGAGTCATAGCCCTCTCCAGGCACCACCCGGAAGTCACCAAGCGCAAGAAGGACGCGCGGAAGGCAGCGGGCAGGTCCTAGGGCGTCAGTCCAGACTTCGGCTGCAGGCCCGGCGCGCCTGTGCCGACTGCCAGCCGGCCGCCATTGATCCAGCTGTCCGCACAGCGACCACCAGGAGCTCTTCACGTGACCACGTCCGACAACCAGCCCCCGCTGACCATCCTGATTGCCGCTGACACGTACCCGCCCCACGTCAACGGCGCCGCCCAGTTCGGTTACCGCCTGGCCAAGGGGATGACAGCCCGGGGTCACGATGTCCACGTCTTGGCGTGCCGCCCGGGCAAGGGCCCGAGCTACAGCGAGTTCAGCGACGAGGCCACCGTCCACCGCCTGCGCTCCCACTCGGTGCCCACGCACGAGTACTTCCGGGTCACCTTCCCCTGGGAGATCAAGAAGGAAATCGGGCTGTTGTTCGACCGCATCCAGCCGGACGTGGTGCACATCCAGAGCCACTACATGATCGGCGAGCACGTCCTGTACGAGGCCGTGAAGCGCGGTATCCGGGTGGTGGCGACCAACCACTTCATGCCCGAAAACCTGAACCCCTTCCTGCCGTTCCCGCAGTGGTTCAAAGACATTGTGGGCCGGATCTCCTGGCGGGACATGGGCAAGGTCATGGGCCAGGCCGACGTCGTGACCACACCCACGCCGCTTGCCGCCAAAGCCATGCACCAGCACGCCTTCCTCCGCCAGGTCCTGCCCCTTTCCAACGGCATCGACGCCGCAGCCTACGAGCTGCATCCCGACGAAACGGCGGAACGCCACGCCAGCCCCACAGTCCTCTTCGCCGGCCGGCTGGCGGAGGAGAAGCACGTGGACGTCCTGATCGATGCCGTCGCCAAGACGCCCAAAGAACTGGACATCCACCTCGAAATCGTCGGCGGCGGAGAAGTCCGCCCTGCCCTGGAGGCGCAGGTCGCCCGGCTCGGACTGAAGGACAGGGTCAGGTTCCTCGGCCTGGCCAGTGACGCCGAGCTTCGCAAGGCCTACATCACGGCCGATGTGTTCTGCATGCCCGGCACGGCAGAACTTCAGTCCCTCGTGACCCTGGAGGCGATGTCGGCGTCCACGCCAGTCCTGCTGGCCAACGCCATGGCGCTGCCGCACCTGGTCCGGGACGGGGAAAATGGCTATCTCTTTATCCCCAACGACAGCGACGACCTCGCCGCCAAGCTGACGCGCGTGTTCTCGCTGCCCGACCACGAGCTTGATGCGATGGGGAAGACCAGCCGCGAAATGGTGGAAAGCCACGGTATCGCGCGCACGCTGCAGACGTTTGAGGACATCTACCGGGGCGCGAGCTACGACGACCTGGTCCTTTAGGGGCGCCGTCGGGCAGAACGGCGTCCACTCCGAACGCTTCAAGCTCCAGGGCGCCCAGTCCAACAGCATCCAAGTCAGTTGCAGCAGGCCGCCTGCCGGTGACGGCATGCACGTGTGATGCGTCTACTATTGCTAGAGTATTTTTGCCCGGAACCAATCCGGCCCGCGCGGGCCAGGTCTGGCTCCGGGCGCAGGGGGCTATAGCTCAGCTGGTTAGAGCGCGGGACTCATAATCCTAAGGTCCTCGGTTCAAGTCCGAGTAGCCCTACATAAGATGGAGCCCTACTTCCCTTTATTTGTAAGGGAAGTAGGGCTTTCTTGATGGGGCTGAAAACTAATGGTTGACAATTTGCGTTCTTTCGGCATTACCAGTAGTTCGCTGCCATTCCCTGCAGACTGGATAGTTATTGGATACCGGACCGCTCCCGCCGAGGCTCCATCCTGCCGCGAGATTACAGGGAAATGGTGCCCCCAACGCCTGATCACGCGGAGGTAGGCGGGGGTACGAAGCCAAATATTGTTGCAGGTGCGGCCGAAAGCTTCAGAACACCCACCCAGGCCCGCTGGCGGGCAGCTATCGGAGCGGCCCACCCACAGGAGCGGGAGCCCCATCCCGCCTTGAATGTGGCGCCAAGGCCAGAGAGCGGCCCGTAGGGGCCGCAGGCTGGTTCTAGGGGTGCTGCGCGCCTTGTGCGGGGCCGGCGCCGCTCTTCTCGCTGCCAGGCGCTTAGAGCGGCTTACAGAGCTTTCCTATTTTCCTACCGGCCATCGCCGCACAAAGAGAGCGCGGGCAGCTTACTAGCCAGCTGAATAACAAGCGGGGCTGGCCTCGTGCTTCGTGAGACCTTTTTTACATGACAGCATCAGTATTCATCGCATGCCTTGCCCTTCTGTTTACGGTTGGCTCCTTCTACTGGCTTCAGGCCCGCAAGGGGCGCCTGAAGCTATATCCAGTCGTAACATTCAGCGGGTACATGGACGCGGCAAGGATGGTCTTGAGGCTGCCCGTGATTATTTTCAACTCCGGCGCTCGGCCCCGAGTTGTGACGGCGCTCCGTTTGGCGGCGCTCGATGACGCTGGTGCGAGGCTGGTTCTGGAATGCCAGTCCTTCAGGAAGACCATCAGTCCCGAGGCGGGGGACCGCGAGGATAGCGCGCATGCCTACGCAATAGCAGGGCGCCAGGTGGTTACCAAGCACGCGCAGTTCAACGTGGAGCGTCTCCCGCTCTTCGATACACGGGCGCCCGTGATATTCGACGTGGAGGCGCTGCTCGATCACAGCATTGAGTGGAGTCGCCTCGGCCGGGTAGTCGTCCATACGGAAATCATCTGGACCCCGGAATTCATCGGCTATAGCAACAACCCTGGCATCTGGCCCCTTGGCCTGCTGGCGAAGGCTGAGCGGTACAGGGGACAGTTGCATGGCCGCCAGTCCGCGCCAGTAGACGCGCATGGCAATGACGTCCACTAGTCGCCCATGGCGCCGCTCTACAGGAGAGGGCTGCACTGCATCCTCCCGGGCGCTGTAAGCCCGTTCTAGGCGTCTAGGAGGCAAGAGGGCCCCAGTCGTTAGGCTGGGGCTTGCTGTCGCTTTAGGGGTCACCTCTGACCTGCTGGCCGGCTTCGTGCTAGTCATCCACTCTTCGCTGCTTCAACCAATTCTCCAAGCCGGCTTCACGGTAGCGGATCATTCCGCCCGGGAGTTTGTCGTGGGCCGGTCCTTCGCTTGCATTGCGGATGAGCCACCTTGTGCTGACGCCTGGGCGCTCTGCCACTTCATGCCGAGTCATGAGCACTAGCTGCTCACCTTGGCTGCCGTAGCCAGTGGACCAGGTCCGCCTCGTTGTAGCGAACCGTCCCCCTGGCAGCTTGTAGTAGTCCGGCCCCTGCTTGGCGTTGCGAATCAGCCACGGCTTGCTGACTCCCAGCCTGTCCGCCACTTCCTGCCGGGACAGGCCCTCCGAAGGATCGCGGGGCACCCCCCACCCTTACCGCGCAGTCCAGCTACACGTAGAGCGACCAGACGTTAGCAACCGTGCCGAGCGTAAGGCCAAGGCCGACCAGTGCAACCTGGCTTCGCAGTCCGCTCAACGCGTGACTGAAGATCATGGACTTCACCAGCTCCGGCATGTGGTGCATGTCCTGAAAGGTGAACGTGAACTTGCCGGCCCGTGTGTACTCGTCAGTCCTTGCCGCATACGTTCCCTCACGGTCGTGCGTTGAGGCGAGCAATGGCTCATACGTTGCGTCAATGGTCCTTAGGTCGTTCAGTATCTCGGAATTTCGCGCTACGTCGCCCTTCACTGATACCCACGCCCAGAGAATGGCCCCAAAGGACAGGGCGAAGGCGAGCACGTTGAGGACTACCAAGACGACGATCATTCGAGAATCATCTCAGGCGCGCACGGCCTTCAACGCAACTGGAAGGATGGAGGCATGGAAGACGAAGGACTGAGAGAGGAAGCGGCTCATGATGCCGCCAACGTGCGCCTGGTGCTGGCACAGATAGAGGCCGGCGAGCTGGAGGCCACGCCCGGCCAGCGGCACTTCCTGGCCGGAGCACTGGCAGCGCTGGAAGAGGTGATTGAAGAGCACGGGGCATAGGCCATGCTGTACACAAAGGGGTCGCTTTGCGTACACACACGGGCGACAAGCAGTCAGCGCCGCTGTACGCCGCTGTAACGGCCCCACAAACAACAGTGCCCCTGCCGTTAGCGGCAGGGGCATTTCGTCATTCAGAGGTTAATCAGGTGCGCGTGACGTAGCTCCACTCCAGCCACTCCCCTCTGTAGCATCTTCGGGGATCTGAAGTCTCTCAAGAAACTCTCTTGCAAGCGGACCCTTGGAGTAGTGCGACCTGTAGCTCCGATTGTCGCCAATGCCCCAGCGGGCGCGTTCATGCACGGTGAGCCGCTCCTGGCGCACCTCGGCCATTAGCCCGGCTGATATGAGTGTGTTGATCAGGATGCTGATGGCGTTGGAAAGCCCAACTCGCTGCCGAAGCTCGTACCTCGTCCATAGGTACGGGTAGCCTTGCTCGGGATATTCGGGATCGTCCTCGAACAGTGCTAGCACAATGCGCACATGCGGCGCTTCAATCTGTGAAAATATGCCTATCCAAATGACCGATTCGTCCACAAGGGCATCATCCCGGGCCAAGTCTCCGACCGCCCGGCCCAGGGCCTTGATCTTCTCGTCTAACGCCGTCCTTCGGGCGGCGTCACACGCTGCGATGAAGTGAAGCATTCGTTCAGGGTCGTTCTCAATGGTTGAGGCAAAGTCCTCAAACTCCATCCCTGATGAAGCTCTAGCCTGAAGCATCAGGATGTCTAGGTTCCTGTCTTGATGCTCGTTCAGCTTCGGCCCCATAGCTTTGACGAACGTTGCGCCGCCGGCCAGCCATGGCGCGAGCGGTGGGGCCGCTGCACCCGCAAGGGCCGCCGCGACGTCAATCGTTGCATCCACGAGTACCTTGGAGGTGCCTGTGGTTCCTATCTGGTCGCCGGCACCCGGATCACATTCAGTCACCGGCTCAGGATAGTCGCCGACCGCCGTCAGTCCCTCATGCGGCGCTGCCGAAGCCAGTTGGCCAG
>NZ_AZSB01000525.1:0-8933 GCF_000520575.1 Arthrobacter sp. I3 | reverse complement strand
CGGCCGGCCCGTCTGTTGCTACGGGGCGGAGTTACTTGGCGGAGAGCTCGGTGAGCTTGGCCTGCATGTCGTTCAGGGCCGTGTCCGTGTCCTTCTTGCCGGTGATGGCCGCGTACGCCTCTTCCTGGATGGCCTTGGTGGTGGCGCCGTACTGGACCACCTTGGGGCGCGGCTGGGCGTTGTTCAGCGAGGTCAGCAGGGTGGGGAAGAACGGGCGCTTGGCGACGACGGCGGGGTCCGCGTAGAGGGAGGCGTACGCCGGGGCGCGGGAGGACAGGGCCAGGCGCTTCTTGGCCTGCTCCTCGCTGGTGAAGAACTTGATGAAATCCAGCGCCGTGGCCTTGTTGGCGGTGAACGGCGAGATGGCGAGGCTGCGGCCGCCGAGGGTGGAGACGCCGGGGCCGTCGGTGCCGGGGATGGAGGTGATGCCGAACTTGCCGGCCACCTTGCTGGAGCCGTCCGTGGCGCTCAGGGAGGCGTGCAGGAAGGGCCAGTTGCGCAGGAAGACGAGCTTGCCGTCCTGGAACGCGCGGCGGCCCTGCTCCTCGAGGTAGGTGATGGCGTCGGAGGGGAAGAGGCCTTCCTTGAAGCCGTCCACCAGCAGGTTCAGGCCCTTCTTGGCCTCGGGGGTGTTGACGGTGGGCTTGCCCTCGGCGTCCACCACGGTGCCGCCGGCGGAGGCCACGGCCTCGGAGAAGTTGACCGTGAGGGCCTCGTTCTTGTCGAACTGGCCGGCGTAGCAGGACATGCCCGCGGCCTGGGGGAGGGCCAGGATGGCCTTGCAGGCGGTCTTCATTTCGTCCCAGGTCTTGGGCGGGGCGGCGATGCCGGCGGCCTTGAGCAGGTCCGAGCGGAAGTAGAACAGGGCGCCGTCGGTGTAGTACGGGGCGCCGACCAAGGTGTCCCGGTACGTCGCGGCGTTGACGGTGGCGGGGATCATCTTGTCCGTGGGGATCGCGTCCGCGGGCAGCGGCATGATCCACTTGTTGGCGGCGAATTCGGAGGTCCAGACGACGTCCAGGTTCAGCACGCTGAAGGTGTCCGATTTGATCTGGGCGTTCTGGATGAGCTGCTGGCGCTACTGGTCCGCGGAGTCAGGCAGTTCGATGAACGTGACCTTCTCCTCCGGGTGGGCGGCGTTCCATTCCTCGATGCTCTTGTTCGCGGCACCGGAGGCGTCGCGGTTGGAGACGTAGTTGATGGGGCCCTTGCCCTCGAAGGACGCGGCGGCGGCCTTCGGGGCGCTCTTGGCGTCCGTGGCGGTCCCGCCGCAGCCGGTGAGGGCGACGGCGGCGACGGTCAGGGATGCGGTGGTGGCCAGAAGAGTCTGCCAGGTGCGGCGGCGCTGCCTCATGTGTTGCTCCTTGTTCATTGAGGTGGTGCGAGTCGGGTGGTGCGGGTGGTTTGGTGCATGCGGAATCGCGGCGGGTTGCCTGGTGGCACAGGGGAGTGCCGGCTGCCGCCGTGGGTGGTTGGTTTGTTGGGGTTAGCTAGCTGACGAGGACTTGTTCGCCGACTTGTTCGCCGGGCGGTGCCGGGTCCGCCGGGACTGGATTTGGCGGCGCTGTGGAGCCGCGCTCGATCAGCCGGTGCGGCATGATCTTCGGCCCCAGGTCGCGGGAGCGGAGCAGCTTCTTCACGGCCATCCGTCCCATCTCCTCGAGCGGCTGGGCCATGGTGCTCAGCGGCGGGTTCACGTGCAGGGAGGTAGAGGTGTTGTCGAAGCCCAGGACGGAGACGTCCTCCGGCACCCGGAGGCCGCGCCGCTGCAGTTCATTGACGACGGCGGCGCCCATCTCATCGCTCATCGCGAAGATCGCGGTGAGCCCTGGTTCCTGCTGCAGCAGTTCGTCCGCGCCGGCGGCGCCGCTTTCGTAGAAGAAGCTGCCGGTCGCGGTCACCGGGGTGCAGGCGGCTTCGGTCATGGCGCGGAGGTAGCCGCGCTTGCGGGGCTGGGCGACGTAGACCGACGCCGGATCGCCGGTCAGCAGGCCGATGCGGCGGTGGCCGAGCCGCAACAGGTGACGGGTCGCGTCATAGGCTGCCTGCTCGTCGTCGATGGCCACGCTGGGTGAGCCTGACTTGTCGCTGATGGCGACGGAGATGATGGGGACGTTGGGTCCCAGCAGTTGCCTCGTCTCCGGCGTGATCACCGCGGAGATGAGGATGACGCCGGCGGCCCGGTAGGTGCGCAGGGTCCGCAGGTAGCCGGCGATGTAGGCGGACTTGGCGCCGGTGCGGCCGAGCATCACGGCGTAGCCGCGTTCCTGGGCCTCTTCCTCCACACCCTGCATGACCTGGGAGGCCAGGGCATCCGAGACCATGGGCGCGAGGAGCCCGATCACGGACGTCTGCCGGGTCTTGAGGCCCCGGGCGAGGTAGTCCGTCTCGTAGCTGAGGCTCTTGACCGCAGTTTCGACGCGTTCCCGGGTCTCGTCGGAGTAGCCGACCAGCCCGTTGACAACCCGGGAAACGGTGGCCGGAGAGACGCCGGCGTGCTTGGCGACATCGCGGATGGTGACCACTGTTCCTCCTCCCTGAGGGTGCCTGCGGGTGCTGCGTGCTTGCTGTCGGGCGCGTCACGCAAACGGTTTACGTAAACGGTTTCGTTCGGTGCAGGATCAACAGTAAGGGGTGGGTGCGGGATAGCGTTGCGTTTCGTAAACAGGGTAGACATCTTGATTCGCTACCCTCACCCAGCAGCGTGTCCGCCACTCGAATTCGGAACACTAGACTTTGTCTATGACAGGCGAAATCGAGCAACGAGACTGGGTACCGGCCGACGGGAGTTTGCCAAGACAAGCGGAGTCCGGGACGGTGTATGTTCTACCCACTCGTCTCCCACCCGAAGTCGTCGGCCCTGGTGGTGTTCCCATGTACTCCAACAAGGTTCGCTACATGCCGAAAGTTGGCCGAGCGGCAGGCATCGCCGTCGAGTTTTCAGTCCCGAGTGGTAAGAGGCAGTTTCTCGCTGAGTATTCTGCGGATTCCTTTCTCGAGGTTGCATTGGCGCTCGTGGGGCCGATGAATGATTACCTAATACTGGCTGTTCAAGAATTCTTTCGTCATAGGGCAAAGGTTGCTGGCCACACGGAGGAGACGGCACAGGAACTTTCTCTCCGGCTCTCGATAGCTGAGCTGAATACGAACGCCGGTCTTGTCAAAGGCATTCAATTGGAGGGGCGAGGGGAAGACGTCATCGCCACTCTTAAGTTGCTTAAGGGGAAATAGTGGCTTCAGGGCGCCGTTTTGAGTGCATCCTTATCCCATATGGGGTGATACCCCCGGATGCCGGTCCTGCCCGTGACCGCTACCTGGAAATTAATGGCCTGGAACAGCTTGAGATTGCTGATGAAGAATATAGGTCGGCATTGCAGTTACTCGGACCCCAAGCTGAAGGCATGCCCATGCTGTTGGACCCGCTGGAACGTGTCAGCCTTGCCGAAAAACGCAGACAACAGGTGCATAACCGTGTGGGTTGGACGCTATTTAAAAGCCGCCTAACTGATTCGGCACTCGGCTCTATTGAAGCGCACGTTCGTAGCTCGGAATCAGCCGCCGTCTCGGCGCTCAATTACTTGGAAGACCACGCGCTTGAGCCCACTGCCCACCTTGCAATCCACAGGGCGGCGTTTATGCGCAGTGGTCTCTTCGGGTGCCCCATCGTTCGCAAAGACGGTGGCCTCTGGTCCGACTGTTCTGTTGACATTTCACATATTCGGCTAGGGATGTCGGCGGGCTTGAGCACTGAGTTCAGGTGCTCTGTATGCGATGAAATGCTTGAGGATTGCGACCATTGGATGGGTGAACTCTACCCGCAGACCGCAAAGAGGACTCCTTCGGGAAGTTGCTCTCTCTGCTTCGAAAAAGTATGTCAACACGAGCCCGGCTCATCATACGAGGTGGCGGCGCAAGGCATAAGTACCAAGATGGACCTACACGAAGGCTCTCTAGTGCGCCGGCCTCATTTCCCGTTGGCCCGAATTACAACAGTTGAGATTGACCTAGAGCTTGATCCAAAAGATCCTCTTTACCCGCACAGCCAGGCGGGAGGCCTGCACTGCGACACCTGTCTAGGTCCTTGCAGCGGCTATCGGTCATTCCCGTAACCGGCGGATCCATGGGTCATAGGTGTCAGTTGTGTGGCTCCGGCAGTGCAAGTGCGGCGGGCAACGACAGCCAACACTGATGCCCTAGACAATCGCAGGGGGTCGCGGTCGAGCCCATCCTCAGGTCGCACGCCGTCCACCAAATCTGCGATTTTACGATTTAGTCTCGACCGGTGTCTAACTCGCCGCGAGTCCGCAATTTGGCGATATAGTCTCCAATCGTGCTTACGTGCACCCCTACTCGGTTGGCGATCTGCGACCGAGTCCACCCTTCGGCATAAAGCGTCTTAGTCAGGGCCATTCGTTCGGTCATCGTAGTGCTTTCAGGGCATGTCGGTGCTGAGGGAAGCACTGAACCTGGGCTTAGAGATTTCCTTGCGGACTCGTCCGTTTTCGAACCACGCGCACCTATAGCATTACGTTGCATTGCCGCCGCCGCCGCGCTGGTGTGGAGTTGCTCAGCGGTCATTCCGTCTCGATTTAGCGGCGGCCTGAGCGTAGTGCGCAGGGACTTCTCGGTGGTTTCCGCAAGTGTCGATTCATCCAAAGCGACAAAGGACATAGATAGGTTCTGGGTCATCCAGGTTGTTAATCTCTTCTCGTGGTCCCGGATCAGGCCCGGATGCGCTGAATTTCCTCGCCATTCGGCCTGCATACCCATTAGGGATGCGAGAGCCCTGCGGAGTGTTGACTTGGACGTAAGCAGCTTGTGATGCTTCGCCCGAGTGCGGAGAGACGACGCCCGGCCGATGTAGATCAAGTCACCTTGGCTTATAGGAGCCAGCGGCGGAGGCCAGTTGAAATCCATCGGGAGATCGCCCTGAAGGTACCATTTATAAACTCCGGGGAGTGTTGGAGTGGCGGCCCAGGCCTTGTCGCAGGCCTCAGGCATCGTCCATTCGTGAGCGCCTTGTGCTGCCTTCATTGCTGAATCGTATCGAAATCTGCAGGAAATTTTCCCAGCCGACGTGCCAGAGTTATGTACGCCGTTTCGGAAAAGGCCACTCCTCTTGAAGTAGCCTGGCGCAGTGACTAATTTCTTTGGTGGAGTGGCAGCGGAGCAGCTGCCCGAGGGCTTATACGAACTTCTTAACACGGATGCCCTAGGTGACCACCTGCGCCAAGAGCAAGAACTCCAGCCGGTCTTCGCAGAAATTGAAGACGAAGACACCCCGGACATCCTCTCCCGCCACGTCGCAGAAGCCGTCCGGCGGGCCCTGGCCGCAGCCAAGCCAACTGACCGCGTGGCCCTCGCGAACAAGCTCCTCCAGGAACTGAACACAGGTGACCGCATCGCACCCGGCCCCACCCAGCTCCAGTCCCTTCACCGCCCGGAGAGCCTCAAGCGCCGCAACCTGCGCCGCCCCACCACCAAACTGAGCGACTCCGCCCTCCTCACCAACAGCAAGGACGATCCCAACCTCGCCGCGGAACTCAGGACCGAGATCGAATCGGCCAATACCGTAGACCTGCTCTGCGCCTTCGTTCGCTGGACGGGACTAAGACTTCTCGAACCAGCTCTGCAGCGGCTCAAGGAGCGCGGCGCCAAACTCCGGGTCATAACCACCACCTACATGGGCGTCACGGAACGCCGCGCCATTGACGAACTCGTCAACCGCTTTGGCGCAGAGGTGAGGATCAACTACGAAACCCAGGCCACCCGCCTGCACGCCAAGGCCTGGCTGTTCCGGCGGAACTCAGGATTCGACACCGCCTATGTCGGCAGTTCCAACCTGAGCCAGGCCGCCCTCCTGGACGGCCTCGAATGGAATGTACGGCTCAGCTCCGTCGGCACGCCGGCGCTGCTCAACAAGTTCGAGGTCACGTTCGACAGCTACTGGGCGCAGCGCGCCTTCCAACGCTACGATCCGGAGCGCGACGGCGAAAAGCTGGACGCCGCCCTGGAACGCAACGGCGGCCGGCGCACGGCCGTCCCCGGAGCGGCCACCGGCCTCGAGCTCCAGCCCTTCCTCCACCAGGAGGAGATGCTCGAAGACCTGGAAGCCGAGCGGCTCAAGGGCTTCAGCCACAACCTCGTGGTCGCGGCGACAGGTACCGGGAAGACCGTCATCGCAGCCCTGGACTACAAACGCCTTTGTCAGGCAGCCGGCCGTGACCTGAAGCTGCTCTTTGTCGCCCACCGCCAAGAAATCCTCAAACAGGCCGTGCGCACGTACCGTGACGTCATGCAGGACGGCGCCTTCGGCGAACTCTACGTCGGGGAACACAAACCCGGGCAGTGGAAGCACATATTCGCCTCCGTCCAGTCGCTGTCATCCCTCGGCATTGAACAGCTGGCACCGGACTTCTTCGACGTCGTGGTGATCGATGAATTCCACCACGCCATGGCGCCCACCTACCGCCGGCTGCTGGACCACCTGCAGCCGCAGCAGCTCCTCGGACTGACCGCGACGCCGGAACGCGGCGACGGCGTCGACGTCGCCAAACAGTTCTTTGACGGGCGGACGGCCAGCGAACTGCGTCTCTGGGACGCGCTGGATGCCGATCTGCTGGTGCCGTTCCACTACTTCGGCGTCTCGGACGACGTCGACCTCAGCAAGTTGGAGTGGAAGCGCGGCAACTACGACACCGCACAGCTGGACAACCTCTACACGGGCAACGACGCCCGCGCCGCCAAGGTGATCCGCGAACTCCGCGACAAGGTGACTAGCACCGAGCAGATGCGGGCAATCGGCTTCTGCGTCTCGGTCCGGCACGCCCACTACATGGCCGAGGTCTTCAACCGCGCCGGGATTGCCTCCGTTGCCGTCGACGGGAGCACCGACGACGCCGACCGGGCGGCGGCGCTCAAGCGTCTCGCCGCACGCGAGATCAACTGCATCTTCGCCGTCGACCTTTTCAACGAAGGCCTGGACCTGCCGCAGGTGGACACCATCCTGATGCTCCGGCCCACGCAGAGCGCCACGATCTTCCTCCAGCAGCTGGGGCGCGGGCTGCGCCGCGCCGAGGGCAAGGCGGTGCTGACCGTCATGGACTTCATCGGCCAGCAGCACCGTGAGTTCCGCTTCGACCTGCGTTACCGGGCGCTCACCGGGTACGGGCGCAGGGAGCTGGAAAAGGCCGTCGAGGACGGGTTCCCGTACCTGCCGTCGGGCTCTCAGATCGTGCTGGACCGGGTGGCGCAGAAAGTCGTGCTGGACAACATCAAGGCGCAGCTGCGGTTCAACCGCGCCCAGCTGGTCCGGGACATCGCCTCGTACGCGGAGACGGACCTGGAGAAGTACCTGGAGCGGTCCGGTAGCGACGTGAAGTCGATCTACCGGTCAACGAAGGATTCGTGGACCGGCTACCTCCGCCAGGCCGGCTTGATCGAGGGGTCCTCGCCTTTGGAGACGGTCCTCAGCGGACGAATTCAGGAGCTCTCCGACGCCGACGAGAAGAAGCTTCTCGGCCGGATGGCTGCGCTGATCCATGTGGACGATCCGGAACGGGCCAAGGCCTACTCGATGCTCGTCGGCGCCGATGCGCCCCGCTACGCTGATCTCGGCATGCGGGAACAGACGTTCGCCCGCATGCTGTTCTACATGCTCTGGGACGACGGCGGCGATTTCCGGTCGTACGACGCCGGCCTCGACTACCTGCGCGGCTATCAGTTTGTCTGCAGCGAGATCCGCCAGCTCGTGATGCTCGGCGTGGCAGCCTCCAAGCATGCCGCCAAGGGACTGGGCGCGGGGCTGCAGCACGTTCCGCTGCTCTCGCACGCGACGTACCGCCGCGAGGAGATCCTGGCGGCGCTGCAGTACGGGTCGTTGGAGCTCGGCAAGAACGTCCAGCACCGCGAGGGCGTGGCCTGGTGCCCGGCGACGTCCACGGACGCCTTCTTTGTCACGCTGAACAAGGACGACAAGAAGCACTCGGCCACCACCATGTACAAGGACTACGCCATCAGCCCTGAGCTGTTCCACTGGGAATCACAGAACGCGACTTCGCCGGGTAGCCCGACGGGCAAGCGGTATCTGGACAGGGCCTCGCACGGGTCGAAGATCCTGATCTTCACGCGGGACAGCGCAGAAGACGAGACGGGCCTGACTGTTCCGTACACCTGCCTCGGCCAGGTGGATTATGTCCAGCACACTGGAGCGAACCCCATCGCGATTAGATGGAGGCTCCACCGGCCGATGCCGGCTGATGTGTATGCCACGGCGGCTGCGGTGGCGCAGTGACGTCGGACACCCGACCTCTCGACTCATAATCGTGAGGTCGGGAGATCGAGCCTCCCCACCGCTACAGACAAAACCCCCGGAATCCTTGAGATTCCGGGGGTTTTTCTGTGCTATTGGGTAAATGGTTTCCGAGATCCGTCTCTTAGATTCCCCAATAATGACTCGTATTCCCGGAGAGGTGGCTACTAAATGGCTACTCCCGGGTGAGAACGGTGATCTGTCCTGATTGAAGTAGCCCTGAGGAGCCCTGCGTGGCTGTCTCCGCCTCTCGCAGTTTGCAGGGGCCCAAGGCCGCCAAGGGGGCTGGGCTGTGGCCCAGGATGAGCCACTGCGCCACCCAGTAGAGACTTCTCGGCGTCCGTGCGAGGAGTTTCCGGACCCCGGGCATTATGCGTGCCTGCTGGCATGAGATGTCCCTGCTTTGAACCGCCTTTGGTTGGGGGCAAGGGCTTTACTGCTTCGTTCCTGCCGGGGCGGTCTGCTTCCGGAAGGTTCCGGTGATGGCGAGTTTGCCCGAGTATTGGATGGACCCGTAGCGGAAGAGGTGCACGGCGAGTCTGAGGATGAGGAATCCGATGATGAAAAGTTCGGCGATGACGATGGTTGCTTCGACGGGTGAGAGGGTGCCGAAGCCGTTGCG
>NZ_KI914975.1:5052-8781 GCF_000520575.1 Arthrobacter sp. I3 | reverse complement strand
TTCCGGCCGCAAGAGCACAACGGAGGACGGCGGGAGGTCCCGCCGTCCTCCGCAAAATGTGGCAGTCAGCGCCGTCCGGTTAGGACTCCGCACCCGTTTTTCCAGGGGCGAGACCGTAGAAGGGCGTGAACCGACCTCTGGCTCCGGGGGAAATGTTGGAAAGGACGACCGAAGCGCTCTCCGGTGCTGCCAAATGGTATCTGTTGGATTGCGGATGTTTCCGGGGGAGTCCAGTGTTTGCAGGGGTTGGAATGCAGTTCGAGTCCCACCTCGGGCACAGCAACCCCCTCGTCAGAGGGGGTTTTGCTTTAACGTGTCAACATTGACCCTGTTCGGGTCCCTCTGACGTTTGTCGCGGCCTGTTGCTGGCCGCCGCGATGGCCTATGAAGTTATGTGGGTGGCGGGTTCAAGGTCCTGGCTGGTGGGCCCTCCGCCTGCCGGGATGTGGGGTCATGTTGGTCTCCTTTCCGGCTTGGCCTGGCAGCCGTGGTTGGTCCAGTACCTATTCATGCGGTGGGGTTGTGGTGACGATATGACCTGCGCGAAATTTCTTCGAGGTTCTTGCCTCGATTCGCTGCTTCTTGGGGCCTGGGGGAGAAGCTGGTGGCTGTTTATCCGGCCAAAGGGGGTGTGTACAGTGGCCACACCGGTGTCTAGATGACGCCGTGGCTCATCGGTGACCCTCTCGTTTCCTATTTCTACTGACACGAGGTGGAAGGTTCCTCCTTCTGCATCTCGCTGCCGAATGGTGACATCCAACCCGAACTCCCGCACGGGGTCTTCTTCCAGGACACGCGCATCCTGTCCCGCTGGAACCTCACCGTCAACGGCCAGCTGCTGGAGCCGTTGGCGGCGGAAACGAAGGAACTCTACCGGGCGTTGTTCGCCGGCCGTGTTGCCCGGCCCGGCTGCACCGTTTGTTCGTCCCGCACCGGGAGATTTGCCTCCGCAGCACCGGCGCCGGATTGAGTCGGTGGCGAGGATTCCGGTGCTGCAGATGGGCCACGGTTCCATCGAACGGACCTGCAGCGCAGCTGCGACGATCTGGGCGCGCTCAGGATCGAAGACCCCGACCATCCGGACCGGCTGGTGGTCGCCGCCGGAGCGCCCTGGTTCATGACTGCGGCCGGTCTGGTGCGCTACGGTTTCGTGAAAGAAGCGCAGCAGACCGCTACGGCACTGCTTGAGGCTGCCCAGTACTCGGACGGCCGGTTGCCCGAGCTCCTCTGCGGCTTCGACCGGGAACGGTTCACCCAGCCCGTGCCGTACCCGACGGCGTGTTCGCCCCAGGCCTGGGCCGCGACCGCGCCGATTCCGCTGGTGACAAGCCTGATGCGCTACGACGCGCATGTATCCCGGGGTGGTCTGTGGCTGGACCCGGTACTGCCGGAGGCCTACGGCGGCCTGCACATCCCCAATGCCCCCATGGCCGGCGGCCGGATTACCATCGACATTCCCGGTTCCACCACCTACGTCCAAGGGCTACCCAAGGGCATGGCTCTGCACCGGGGGCACCGGCCCTGGATGACCGAACTGGCGGAACAGGCCAGGCTGCGCAAAGAACCTTAGCGGGACGAGCAGGCCCGACAGCCTCATGGCCAACTCGGCATGTCACCTCCTGCTCACCTCAGGCGGGGAGGTGGGCAGCAGCAACTGGGCCTTGCCGTCGCGGTCCACTCGATAAGGGCTACGGATTAATGTCATCTGCACGGCGGGAACTCCCTGGTCCCATAGAGTTCCCGCCGTGCGGATGGTGTTTGTGGTGCGGGTTCGTCCCTGTCAGTCCTGGCGGACCTTGCTGGGGTCGACGTTCCGGGCGGCGAAGATGAGCAGGCCGGAAGCCAGGATGGGGAGGACGCCCCACCATAGGGTGGCGTTGATCCAGCCGGCGCCGGCGGCGAGGGTGGCGGTGATCAGCAGGCCGCCGATGATCGCTCCGACCTGGCCGGACGCGTTGATGATGGAGCTTCCCGTTGCCCGGGTGTGGACGGGGAAGCTTTCGCCGGTGAAGAACAGCAGGGCGGAGAAGGGGCCGATGAGGAAGAACAGCCCGGCGCTGTACAGCCCGATGATGAGCGGGAAGTTCCCGTTCGGTGCCTGGAGCATGGTGAAGAAGGAGACGGCACACAGGATCCAGCCGATCCCGATCGCGTTGCGGCGCCCGATCCGGTCGCCGAGCCAGCCGTGGAACAGGTAGCCGGCGAAGGCCGTGGCATTGGAGATGATGAGTACCAGCAGCGCGTTGTCGAACTCGATGTTCTTGCCGTCCGGTGCGGTAAGCAGCGACGTGCCGAGGATCGCGAATGCAAGGACGCCGAGCCAGTTCAGGAGGAAGGCTCCGCCGATCGTCAGGGTGGACCGCAGCGACTCCCCACGGAAGACCGAGACGAGCGGACTGGCCTTCTCCGAGACGTCGATTCCGTATTTCTCCCCGAGCTGCTGCGCCTCTTCCACCCTGCCGTCCTTGATCATCTTGTCGATCTGGTGACGGTGGGCGAATTGGGGGCTCTCCTTGAGCCAGCGTCCGGCGATGACGATGAAGACGGCGGGGATGGCGGCCACGGCGAAGCAGAGCGCCCACCCGCCGATGGGGAACAGCAGGTAGACGGACCCGGCAGCCAGGACGGAGCCGACCGGCCAGCCGGATTGGACGAGTGAGTAGATGAGACCGCGGCGGCGGGCCTTGGCGGGATCGCTGTTGTGGGCAAACATCTCGTTGAGGTAGGCCGCGTTGATGGCCTGTTCGGCGTAGCCGAGGCCGGCCAGTGAACGCACGAGGACCAGGAAGACGAGTCCCAGGCCGGCCGCGATGCCCACAACCCAGCCGACAATGGCGGTCAGCAGTGAGGCGACGGCGGCACCGACGACGGCGATCAGGATGCCCTTGCGGCGGCCGATCCGGTCGACGATCGGGCCGATCCCGAAGGCCACGAGTGCAGTGCCGGCGGTCACCCAGGTATTGATCCCCGTGGACTGGGCCGCGCTCAAGCCGAGGTCTGCGGCCAGCACCGGCAGGAGGTTGCCGAACAGGACGAAGTCATAGACGGCGAAGGTCCAGGCGAAGAAGCAAATCCAGGTGGCCAGCCGGACGTCCTTGGGCGTGACATCAGACTCGACAAATTGAAAGGTTGGGGCAGTGGTCATAACGGTTCCTAATTCACGGGGATGGTGGGATGTGATCAGTAGGGAACGAAGGGGGCGGCCTGGAGACCAGCGTCAATAACTGGCTCCAGGCCGCCCCTTTTACTGCGTTTACTGGCTTAGGTTGCGGAACTGAGCTCGGCGACCAAAACCTCGCGGCGTTCGGCGGTTGACCTCAGATCGACCGTGAGTTGGCCGTTGACCTCCTTGATGACCACACCGTAGTCACGGGCGGCCGCCTCGGCGGTCGTGAAGCCGTCCAGCACGTCCTCGAGGACCTTCAGCGGGTCCCGCTTGTGCGGGTCGCCGAAGCCACCACCGCTGGGCACGGTGATCTGCAGGGAGTCACCGGCCAGCAGTTGACGTCCGGTGACCTTGGACGGCCAGGACTCCTCGCCCGCCCGGCCGACGTTCTTCACGAGCGAGCCGTTGAGGCCGTCATGGCCGCCGAAGGCTCCCCATGGGACGTCCGACTCGTGGCGTTCACCCTCGCAGGTGATCGCGGTGTCGGTCAGGAAGGTGTTCTCCCGGACGATGCCGATGCCGCCGCGGAATTCACCGGCGGCCGCCGGCTCGGAGCGCAGTTC
>NZ_KI914975.1:0-4952 GCF_000520575.1 Arthrobacter sp. I3 | reverse complement strand
GTTCGTAGCGGTCGGTGCGCATCGGGAACCGCCACTCGAGCTCCTCGATCGGGTTGTTGCGGGTGTTGGCGATGAGGTTGTCTACGGAGTCCGGCCCGTCGCTGGTTGCGCGGGCGCCGTAGGAGCCCTCGTTGACCTCGAGGTAGACCCAGTACTCGCCCTGTTTCTCGTCCCATCCTGAGTAGGAGATGAAGTGGATGTGGGCGGAGTTGCCGGCCGTGACGCGTTCCGGGATAACGGGGGCCAGGGCCCGCAGGGCCAGATCGACGGCCCGCTGTACCTGGGAGAACCGCGAGAAGGTCGCAGCCGGGTACGTCGGGTTGAAGATGGTGCCCTCCGGAGCGATCACCTTCAGCGGCTTGAGCATGCCCTCGTTCTGGGGCACGAACACCGGGAAGGCGACCTCGTCCAGGAATATCATCCGGGTGATGAACGTGAATGCCGAGACGGTGGTGCCCTCGAAAGCGCAGTTATAAGCTGTGGGCACCTGTTCGGAGGATCCGGTGAGGTCGTAGGTGATCTCGTCACCCTCGATGATCACCTTCACGACGATCGGTAGCTTCTTGCCGTAGTTCCGGCCGTCGTCGTCCAGGTAGCCGACCTCGGTCTCGTAGACGCCGTCGGGGATCTTGGCGATCTCCTGGCGCAGCATCCGCTCCGAGTAGTCGATCCAGCTCTGGCCGGCTTCGCGGACCGCGCCGAAGCCGTACCGCTCGATGAGGGCGATGTAGCGGGACTTGGCCAGCTCGCAGGCGGCGATCATCGCCTGGAAGTCGCCCTCGTTGGAGGTGGGTGTCCGGGTGTTGTTGAGGATGTGCCGGATCAGCGATTCCTGGCGGACGCCCTTCTCGGAAATCTTCACCGCCCGGAAGATGGTGCCTTCGGACTGGATGTCCTGGATGTCCACCATCAGTCCGGAGTACGCACCGCCGTTGTCGATCAGCTGGCCCGAGGCGCCGGCGAAGCCGACGAGTTCCCCGTCGTGGAAGATCGGTTCGATGATCGCGACGTCGGGGGAGTGCGTGGCGCCGAGGTACGGATCGTTGTGCAGGATGATGTCACCGTCGTGGATGTCGTCGCCGAGGACCGAGATCACACCCTTGACGATCTTGGGCATCGAGCCCATGAACATTGGCGTGGAGTCGGACTCGGCCAGCACGTTGCCGTCCTTGTCGAAGAGCCCTGCACCGAGGTCCTCGGACTCACGGATGATCGAGGAGTAGGCCATGCGGAAGAGCACCGATGCCATTTCCTTTGCTGCGGAGTTCAGGGCGCCGCCGATCACGCGCATCAGGATCGGGGTGGCCAGTTTCTCGGCGCTCTGGGTGGCGGCCGGGCAGTCGATGACGAGGTTGCCGGCTGCATCCACCGCTCCGGAGAATCCCGGAGGAATAACTGTGGTGGAGTCGTACTGCTCGATGATGGCGGGGCCGGTGAAGGTGATTCCCACGCCCATCCTGTCGCGGTCGTAGAAGCCGGTGTCCAGGGTGACCGGCTTGCCATCCTGTTCGAAGGTCACCGGGCGGGTTTCCACCAGGGCGTCATCGAGGGAACCGGACTTGATCGCTTCCGGCGTGGGCAGGTCATCCATCAAGGCGCTGGCCTCCACGCGGATGTTGATGACTTCCACGGTGCCGTTCTTGAAGCGGTGCCCGTACTCCTCGAAGTGGGCGTCGTGGAAGGCCGCCTCGGCCATTTCCAGCCAGGCCTGGTTAACCGGTCCGGCGGGCGCAGTGAAGCGGATCTCGTACCCCTGGCCCTCGTAGCGCGCGTCGGCGAGCCATTCGAGCTTGCGGCGTCCGGCTGGCACATCCTCGGCATCGAGTTGGGCGTTGGCCTCGCGCTCCAGTTGCTCATAGGAGCCCTGGATGGCGGCGGGGTCTGCGCTGGCGAACGTGAACCGCCTGGTGGCGACGAACTCATACTTCTCGTCGGTAGCCAGCAGGCCGGTCGCAGCCATGATGCCCGGGTGGGCCGGGATCAGCACCTTCGGGACCTCCAGCTCCGCGGCGATCTCGCAGGCGAACAGTGCGCCGGCGCCGCCTGCCGCGACGAGGGTGAAGTCACGCGGATCGTAGCCGCGGCGGACGGAGTTCTGCTCGATCGCCTGGGTCATGCCGAACTTCTGGATCTGCAGCGCGCCAAGGGCGGCCTGGTCCACGGACATGTTGAGTTTTTCCGCCAGACCTTCCATGGCCTTTCGGGCGCCATCGAGATCCAGATCCATGCCTGAGCCTGCCAGGACGCGGTCAGGGCGCATGCGCCCCAGCAGCATCTGGGCGTCAGTTGATGTCGGCTCCGTCCCGCCGCGGCCGTAGCAGACCGGGCCCGGGACGGCGCCGGCAGACTGCGGACCCACGCGGAAGACCCCGCCGGCGTCGACGTAGGCGATGGAGCCGCCGCCTGCGCCGATGGTGTCGATGTCCACCATCGGGACCATGGCCTGGTGGTCGCCGATCTTGGTGTCCAGCAGGTGGCGCATGCGCAGTTCACCCTGGTAGGCCACACCGATGTCCGCTGAGGTCCCCCCAATGTCCAGAGTGACCACGTTCTCGAAGCCGGACTGACGGCCGGCCCACATGCCGCCGATCAGGCCGCCGACCGGTCCGGACATCATCAGTGTGACGGGCCGCTTCGCGGCCTCCTTGATCGGGACCATACCGCCGGAGGACTGCATCAGCAGGATCTCCCGCTTGTAACCCAATCCTTCTGCCTGCTCCTGCAGGCGGTAGAGGTAACGGGAGACCCGGGGCCCGACATAGGCATTCAGCGCCGTGGTGGAAAACCGCTCATACTCCCGGTACAGGGGCACGATGTCACTGGAAAGGGACAGGTAGGCTTCGGGGAACTCCTCCGCGACAATCTCCCCGATCCGCTGCTCATGGGCGGGATTCAGATAGGAGTGCAGCAGGCAGACGGCGATGGCCTCGACACCGGCCGCCTTCAGCTCGCGTACGCGCTCACGGACCTCGTCCTCGTCCAGGGGAACCAAAACGTCGCCGTTCGGTGCGGTGATGCGCTCCTTGACGGTGAGCCGGTGACGGCGCTTGATCAGAGGCTTTGTCTGCCAGGGCAGATCCTGCTGAAGGGAGAAGTTATGCGGCTTCTTGTGCCGGGCGATGTGCAGGATGTCCCGGAAACCCTCGGTGGTGATCATCCCGACCTCCGCACCGGTGTGCGTCAGCGCGGTATTCGTGGCGACCGTGGTGCCGTGCACCAGCTGGTCGATCTCCGAAAGCGAGACCCCGGCCTTTTCGCAGAGCTTTATGATGCCGTTGATCACGGCCTCAGACGGGTCGTGCGGGGTGGAGGGAACCTTTTCCACAACGGCGATGCGCTGGTCGTCGTCCGAGAAATACAAGTCGGTGAATGTACCGCCGACGTCTACTCCGATGCGCTTCATAAGGGGGTCCTTTCGAAAGTTTGGTTCAGGACTGGGTTGAAGGGAAAGACGGGGGGCCTCTCGGCCGGGCCCGAATTCACCCGGGATTGGAGCTAGTCCGCTGGGCCGGGGGTCCGGTCCCGCAATCCGATGTGCCGTAGCTCACATCGTTGCTTAGAAAGCAATTTAGTTCCTTTGCGAACAACACGCAATGTTTTTGACGTTCATTTCTTGGGACTTCCCCTTTTGCGTCAGGGGACGTGCGCCTCCCTAAGAGTTGGAGAGCAGCTTGCGGAAGGATTCGGCTCTGCCAAGCAGGGTGGGGAGGGGGCACGGTCGGTTTTTGGACTGCTGAGAAAAAGGGGTTACATGTTGCAGAACTATCGGCTAGGGCACCCGGCCGGCCGTCATCCACATTGACATGGCCAACGCCTGGACCCGCCCGGGCCGCCAGTTCTCCTCCTCGATGTGAACCTGCCGTCCGACATGGGCCTGTGGTCCCAAAAGATCCCGGTTGAGACCCTGGGCGATCGCCGAGGGCTTCCGCCCGATCATCGTCAAGGAGGCCGTGGGCGACCCCGTGCCAGGAGTCGTGGCGTGGAACCTGTTCGATATGGACTCCAAGTTCGGCGACGTGGAGCCGCTGGAGACTTGTCCTCCGACGAGAGGTTGGATGGGCACGCCGTACGATGGCTACGGTGACTGCGCGTAGCGCCTGGAGAGGGAGAACCCATGCTTGACCCACAAACAACCACTGACAAACCGCAAGGGGCGGCAGCATCGCTGCTCAACGGTCTTACCGTGCTCGAAGCCTTCTCCGTCGCCAAGCGTTCCCTCCTGGGCGTCACGGAGATCTCCGAGCTCGTTGGCCTGCACAAGAGCACGGTCTCCCGGATGCTTAGCGGCCTGGACGAGGCCGGCTACGTGCAGCGCGACGAGGAAACAGGGCGATACCGCCTCGGGCTCGGGATGATCGGCCTGGCCGGACCACTGCTGGCCGAGCTTAGCGTCCGCCGTGCCGCCCTGCCCCACCTCGAAGAACTCACACAGGCCACCGGCGAGACGGCCGCGATCGCCGTTTGGAACGGCAGCAACGCGATTGTCGTGGAACAAACGGCTTCCACTCACCAGGTCAAGCACAGCGCGGCGATCGGCACGCGCTATAACAAGTTCGCCAGTTCCTCGGTCCGCGTGTTCCTTGCCGAACTGCCGCCCGAGGAGACCGATCGTCTGCTTGCCGACCGTACGGTCCTGCGGGAGGGCTACCTCGGTCTCGAAGACCCGGCCCACGAACAGCTCGTCGGAGTGCGTGACGACGGCTTCGCCGTCAACGACGGCGAGACCACTTACGAGGAATACGGCGTGTCCGCTCCTGTGCGGGACTACCGGGGCGAAGTCGTCGGCTGCATCACAGCCAGCGCGCCCCGATCCCGAGTGCAGTACATGCAGAGTCAGTCGATCCTGCGCGAAGCCGTGCTCGAGGCCGCGGCGCGGGTGTCTACACGGTTGGGCCACCTGCCGGGGAAACAGATCCAGGTCGCTGACGGCGCTGTTGGCTGATCCGAGCAGG
>NZ_AZSB01000522.1:0-16582 GCF_000520575.1 Arthrobacter sp. I3 | reverse complement strand
ACGCCGCCAGCGTTCATCCTGAGCCAGGATCAAACTCTCCGTTGAAGTAAAACAGACACAACATGCGCCCCCGGGAAAACGGGATACACACGCTGCACAAAATTTGAAACCAGCCAAAAACACCAGACCACACCACGGGGTGGCGGGCCCGGCAAATTCAACCAATTCAATACAATAAATTGGTATCAACAAACTTGGCACACTATTGAGTTCTCAAACAACAGACACACCCGGCACCACCACAACCAACATTTCGGTCGCGGATCGCTCCGGAGCAACTTTTCAAACTTACCCGATCTTGGAAGTCTTTGCAAATTCGCATTTCTGCGATTTACATTCATCCAAGAAGGTCCCCGCCGTTATTCAGCGCGCAAATTTGCGAACCATTTTCAGGCTGTTTAGAAGGGGGTCGGTCGCTTTCTTTCCGCATCAGCGGCGGCGACTCGAATTACTTTACACGCCGGGAGGACCCTGCACAAATCGGCCCCCTGAGGGGTCCCCTGGCGTCACATTCCCCGGAACCGCGCGGATTTCGGCAGCTCCGACCACCCCCAAAGGCCGGCGGGCCGGCGTCGGGCTTCTATGGAGTGGGTCACACATGCAAAGCACAGGGCTCCGCTCCCGGTGCCACACTAAGAGCGTGACGACGTCGTACGCGTTCCGAGCCGAGCTGTGGCACTACCCCGAGCAGGCAGGCTGGCACTTCATCACCTTGCCGCCGGACCTGGCGGAGCAGCTCAAGGACCAGGCCGCTCCGTTTCGGAAGGGCTTCGGTTCGGTGAAGGTGAAGGCCTGCATCGCCGGGCAGCGGTGGTCGACGTCGCTCTTCCCGGACAGCAGGACCAACTCGTACCTCCTCCCCGTCAAGAAGGCCATCAGAACCGCGGCCGGCATCCGCGCCGGCGATGAGGTGGACGTGGAAGTCGAGCTGATTCTTGACTGCTGACACCGGCAGCGGTCCTCGGAGCGCCCACCCACGTAACCGCCCCGCCTTGGCTAGCGGGGGCTGGGAACTCTGCCGCGGAGCTCCTGAAGCTGTTGCTCGAGTGACGCAATGCGCCGAATTCTCCGCCGTCCGACGCCTTGGCCCGCGACCGCCAGGACGGCATACAAAACCGCACTGATCGAGTAAAACCAGACTCCGTCCGGGTCAACGGAGGAGTCGTGGACGTTAAGGGCGATGGGTCCGGCCATGAAGATCGGCCCCAGCCATTGGCCAAACCTCAGGTCCCGCCGCCTCTTTTCAAGCGTAGGTCCCCAGTCAGCAAAGAGGCTGGCGAGAGGAAGTGCGCCCGTGCGCAGAGCCAGCTCCAGCGAGGCGGCCTGCTCGGGGCTGAGCCTGTCATCGTCTTTGAGGATGGCTCGCTCGAGCAGCGGGGAAAGGAAGGTGGATACCGTGATCACAACGGCAAAGCTCATCGCGGCCGGCCACAGCTCTTCCCGAAATGAGCTCGCGGGGTCAAAGGCGACATGAAGGGCGACCCAAATCTGGGTCGAGATGACGAGCTGGCCTGCAGTGGCCGCCCAGAAGGCCGGTCGGGTCAGCGTCCGGCGCAAAGTCGTGTTCATCAGTTCCACGCCCCCAATAGGTGATCGACTCTGCCACCATTCCTCGAGAGGACTCTACGCGGCCTCAACGGCTGACAACAGGGACTGGATTGCAGGGGTTGCCGCAGGGCGACTCGAGCGCTTGTGCTCTCTGTTGAGCCGCCGCTTGAAGGAACAGTTCACCCCGCCGGAGACGCCTCCACGAAGGCCACCTGCGTGGCGTATTGCTGATACAGCTTGACGGCTTCGTCGATCTCGATGTGGCCGAAGTTCAGTGCGACCTGCAGCCCCTCCAGCTGGGCGCTGGCGGTCTCGGCTGCGCTCACACGGTCCGCCACGGAACGGGACGTGGCAAAGTTCGTGGCCAGCGCCGCGGCAACGGAGCAGATCACCGCCAGCAGACACAGTCCGCGCCACACAATCGAGTCGTCGGCCAGGTTGAAGATGTTCGCCACCGCTTCAGTGAACCCCGTGCCACCGGCGGCGGGGCCGACCGTGAACGCGGCGGCCAGCGCACTGCCCACGATGCTGATGCTGGCCAGCCGGGAGCGCCGTGGTCGTTCCCTGCCGAGGTAGGACTGAAGGTCCCGTTGCTTCTCGTCGATGCGGTTGGACAGCCTTTGCCGCGTATCGGATGTTTCGTCCATGATCTGGTCCCCGGTTCCCTCGCCGATCGTGTCCGCACGCCTGGAAGGTGGGACTGCCAACGGTCCACCGGTTCCCCAGGGTTCCCCAGCCAGGGCGGGATCTCCCTGCCCCGTGGCCGCTCTCCTCCCGAAACGCGCACACGTTTAGGATGCTCCCGCGCCAATGCGGGTGTCTAGACACTTGACCGACGACGCCGGTGTTCCGCGCCTGTCCGGGGCGGGGAACGGTGCCCCGAGGTTCTCCCGCCGCCGCTATTCGCTCGTCGGCGCCTTCACGTCAGCTCCCGCGTGCACGGCGGTCTCGGTGGGAGGTCGCCAGATTGGCGTGCCGTCGAGTGAGAGGTCGGCCGGTGGAGCAGTCACATGGGCCGTGATCCCCTGGGCGCGGAGCTCAGTCTCAAGTATGAGCAGCATCCTCTCCGCCATGCCTCTAGAGAGTTCGCCTTTGGTGTCGGTCACAATCATGGGGCCCAGTTCGGTCAGATAGACGTCGGAGACGTAGTTTGGCGTGTACTGGGGGTAGTCGCCAGTCATTTCGGCGGGGCTCAGTTCCTTGCCGTTCTGGTCCACCGACATAAAGCGCCCTGCCGCGGCATACAATGCCGCGGCCGCCTTGTCCTGGTCGTCGGTCTCGACAAGGAACGCGGGTGACGTTTCCCATCCGTCACCCAGTCCTTCCTCGTACCTCTCGCCCTGCTGGTCGAAGATGTCAGGTGCCACGGTTACGCTCACCGCGCTGTTTCCCTTCACGTTGCCGTCGTGGGCGATGGACGGGCTCGGCTGAGGACTCGGGGTTGAGGGTGCCGCACGCATGGTGGGCGAAGTGAAGGCTTGACCGGGTTGCGTGGATCCAGAGCACCCGGCCAAGGCCAGCCCGAGAGTCACCACTACTGCCCCACAAAGATGTCGTCTTGACATGTGCCCTCCCCCGGCGCCCACCAGCCGAGGTCAGTGTAAGCCACCCCCGGCGCGCAGTATAGCTAGCTGGCGGGGTCGTACTGGAAAGCGCGGACCTCTTGCGCGCAACGGCAGGCGGCCGCGATCTTCGCGGCCCACTCCAAGGCAGCATCGTACGAGGGCAGCTCCAGCACCGAGTAGCCGCCTTCGAGCTGCGTCGTCTGCGGGTAAGTGCCCTCGCTCACCGTCCCGTCGCCGTCGACCATGACGGGCGGGACGCTCTCATCGATGCCGCCGCCAAACACCCAGACGCCGGCGTCCTTCGCCTCCTGGACGACCGCGTGCGACGCATCCGAAACAGCCTGCAGCTCTTCGTCAGGGAAGACCATGGCGGCACTCGGAAACGAGATCAGATACTTGGTCATTCGCGTCGACTCCTTGTTTGCAGCACGGTTTGCAGCTCGGTGGACCGCATACATCCTCGCCGATGCCATCGTGCCGCGCAACGGTCTCGGCGGCCCCGGTGGCCGTGACGGTGAACCTGGGACGTCAAACAGCACCCGATCCGTACGGGCGCGTGATTGCTTCAAGGAAATGCCCGTCAGGATCCGCGAAGTAGACGCCGCGTCCGCCGTCGTTGTGGTTGATCTGCTGTGGGCGGGACCGTCCCGGGTCCGCCCAATAGGGGATGCCCTCGGCCTGGATCCTTGCGAAGATTCCGTCGAAGTCCTCCTCGCTGACCAAGAAGGCGTAGTGCTGCGGGGCGATGGGCCGGTCCGCCGTGGCGAAATCGAGGGCCACCCCGTGGTCCAGCGGCACGGTCATGAAGGACCACATGGCTTGGGGTTCCGGCAGTCCGAGCACGTTGGCCAGGAACTTCGCCGACCGCCGCTTATCCGTTGCGTAGACGATGGTGTGGTTGAAAGCGACCGTCATGGCGACCTCCTCCGGTGTGGTTGTCTGAGACCATCTGACATCCGGCACTCTTCAGATTTCAAGAGCGCCGGCTACGTCCCTGGAACGTTCATGGCGCCAGTCTCAGCAGGGAAACATAGGCTGAGATCACGACGCCGGCCGGTGGCCCAGTCTTCGAGCGGAAGCCCTTGACGGGCACTGTCATACTGACGCCATGGCAATCCGAATGACACGGCGTGGAACGGTACTGCTGCGGTACGGTGCCGCGGCTGCCCTGCTTGTCGCTGCCCAGCTGGCGGGCTTTTGGTTCCACTCAGCCGGCATTTACCAAGGCACCGCGAACGTTCCGCTCGCCGAATTTCCGGAGGACGTGGACGTTTTCTACGTTCTGACCTTCGCACCCTCCATGATCGGACTCAAATACCTGGCCTACGACTTCGCGGTTAGGGCGTTCACGAAGACCTACAGGACTCCTGCGCTGCTCGTCTGCTTCTTCGTCGGCTATGCGGCCGCATTGGCCATCGACGCCGCCTGCCTATTTTCGGCGTCGAAGCCAATAGCCGATGCAGGGTTCGCCATCATGGGCGCGATTTTCCAAACTCCGTTGGTCCTCTTCGCGTTTGGGACCGCAATCGCCGCGACGGTCCTTTTGAAAGACCGGCCTCCTCAGACCGGGGCTACGCAGGCCCCGTGACCGACACCCGGCGATAACAGAATGCCGCCACGAAGCGCTCCGCGAAGGCACCGCACGACCCCGGGCCTGACCCCCGCCTCCCATGCTGGAGGCGGGGGTCAGGCCCGTGCGGTTACTGGCGTGCGGCCGTTGAGATTCGGTCAGCCCTGGAGAGACCGTAGGGATGCGTACGGTTCGCTGGGCAGGTTGCCTGCCATCCAGGGGCGGGTGGACCGGATGGGAGGGGTGTGGCCCCGGCCGTCGCGGACGACCGCGACGATGGTGGCGACGGCTGCGAAGACCAGGAGTCCGGCGAGCAGGAAAGCGGCAAATTCCATGTGAAGAGCACCTCGGGCGAGTGATGGAGCTGGTTGTTGGGGCTGATGATGGATCAGGTTGTTGGGCCGGAATCCCGGGAGATCGGTGCGGGTTTAGTTTGCGGCTGGGGTTCAGGTTTCCGGTCCTCTTGTGGGGACATGTCCAGTTTCCGCACCCACCGTGTGAGCCACCGTGTGAGCATTTTCCGCTGTGGTTTCCGCCCGCTTCCCGCTCCCTTCGGCTCCGATCAGGCGCCGGCCAGGCGCCGTCGCTCCCCCGCCGCACGCCCGCCGTCGGCCCCTCCCGTGCGCCCGCTGGCGGCGTAGCATGACTCATATGGCCGAGACTTGGATTCGGCTCCTCGGTCCGCCCCGGATCGAGTCCGCTGGCACCGCACCCCGGCAGCCCCGGGGCCGCAAGGCGTGGGCTGTGCTGGCCTACCTCGCGCTGCAACCGGGCGGCACCGGCCGGGCCCGGACGGCGGCCCTCCTGTTCCCCGACGCCGAGGACCCGCTCGGTGCCCTGCGCTGGAATCTCTCCGAGCTGCGCCGGACCCTCGGCGCGGATTCGGTGGGCGGCGATCCGCTGCGGCTGGTGTTGCCGGCCGGCTGGAACTGCGATGTGCTTGCCGCCCTGCAGCCAGCCGGCGGCGCCGACCCCCGCACCTTCGACGGCGACCTCCTGGAGGGACTCGCCTTCGAAGAATGCCCGGCGTTCGAGTCCTGGCTGGAGGACCAGCGGCACCGGCTCGAGAACTCTGTCCTGACGCTGCTCTACGAGGCATCGCTCGCCGCGCTGGCGGCCGGAAGGGCGGACGACGCCGTCGACCTCGCCACCCGCGCGCTGCACCTGGACCCCTTCAACGCGGACTGCCATGCCGTGCTGATCAAAGCCCTGCTAGCCCTGGGTGACTACCGGCGGGCGCGGGAACAGGCCGACAAGTGCCGCGAGCTGTACCGGCGGGAGCTCGGACTCGGCGTGCCGGCGGAGGTGCGCCGGGCACTGGCAGATGCGGCGCCCGCCGCGGAGCCGGGGCTGCCGGCCAGTTCGGCCGCGGTGCGGTCCTACCTGGATGCCGCCGAGGCGTCGCTCTCGGCCGGCTCGGTGGACCGCGGGCTGGAGCAGTTGCGCCTTGCAGCCGAGATCGCGCAACGGACCGGCGACCATCATCTGCTCGCCGAATCCTTGGTCACATTGTCCGGGGCGCTGATCCATCAGGCCGGCGGCCGCGGCGCCGAGGTGGCCGATCTCCTGCACCGGGCTTTGAAATCGGAAGGACTGGATCCTGAGTCGCTGCAGTCCGGAACACGGAACCCCGGGCGGCCGGCGTCGCGGGTGGCGGCGGCCGCATACCGGGAGCTGGGGTACCTGTCCGTGCAACGGGGCATTCCGGACCGTGCGGCCGGCTGGCTGGAGCAGGCGGCCCGGGCGGCCGACGGGTTCGACGACGAACGCTCCAGGATCCTGGCCATCCAGGGCATGGCGGCCTCGGATACCGCGCATTACGGTGAGTCGCTGGCGGCTTTGGCCGAATCGAGACGGCTTGCCACGGCCGTGGGCGGCCGCCGCCTGCTGGCGTTCAGCACCGCCCTGGCCGGCCGGGTGCATCTGCTGCGCGGGGATTTGGAGCCGGCGGCCGACTGCCTGGACCGGGCCCAGGAACTGATCGCGGCCGAGCACTGGACCGCGTTTGAGCCGTTTGTCGCCGGCCTCCGCGGCGAGACGTTCCTCGCCGCAGGCCGGCTGGAGGACGCTGCTCCCCTGATCGACCGTTCGTGGGTGATGGCCGACGTCGCCGGCGACCACTGCTACCTGACCCTGGCCGCGGGGGCCAAGGCCCGGCTCAGCATGGCGTTGAATGATCAGGCGTCGGCCGAGTCGTGGCTGAAGCGGGGGCTCGACACCACGCCCTGGTATCTCTGGTACCGGGCGCGGCTGCTGGACACCGCCGCCGAGGTCGCGATCGACGCCGGTTCCCCCGCAGCCGGGGACTACGCCGACCGGCTGGGCATCATGGCCAGCCGCGGCGCACTGCGCGAACTGGTGGTCCGGGCGCACTCGCACCGGGCCGTCCTGGGCGATGCTGCCGCAGCGGAGACCATCCCGTGGCTGGCCAAGGACATCGACAACCCGGCATTGAACACGTACCTGGCGCGGCGGGGCCAGCTCTGATCAGCTGCGGCGCCTGCTGTTGTACTGGGCGGCAGGGGCGAAAGACACTGCTGACTCGACGCGCGCCTGGTGCTACGGTAGCGAAATGTCAGCAACCTTGGTTCGCCCCAGACGCGGCAAAATCTTCGCAGGCGTGTGCGCTGCCCTGGCCGACCGTTTCGAAGTCCCCCGGGCATTTGTCCGGCTCGGGTTCATGTTCTTCGGCCTGTTCGGCGTGGGCGAGTTCGTCTACGTCGCGTTGTGGATCCTCATCCCCCGGGACGATTAGCTGCAGGGCAGGACCGCCGCACCGAGCGGTGGCCTCACTGGAACTGAGTAGCCCATCCATCGCGCTGCCCCGTGCCCTAGGATCGCGGTATGGGGCCAACCGAGGACTTGTTCGAAGGGCAACCGTCCGGGATGCCGGAGCCAATGGCCCGGGGTAAGGCCCTCTATCAACCTGCGGAGGGCGAACCGGCCAAGGTCAGGCACGTGGCCGGCTACGCCCCGTTCATCGAATTTTGCACCGGCCGCGGAGTCAGCGCCGAAGAAGTGGCTTCGGATCCTGAGCGGCTCATTTCGTTCCTGCGCACGTTCGGCTCTCACTTTGAAAACGACAACACGCTCAGTGCCGCGGCGGCCGTCTTCGCCGGGAACGCCATCGCCCGCCTGAGACCGGACGCGCACTGGGCCGCCTACGAAGGCGCACCTTCCACGGTGGGAAACCGGCAGCGGCAGTTCGACGTCGACCGTCTGCTGGTGGCTGTGCGCAGCGCGGACGAAGAATCATTGCGCGGGTTCGTTTCCGCGCTTTTGGACTGGGCCAGGGAGGAAGTGCATGAGTCCCCGGCAATGCGGCCCGTTCCGGTACCACCGGCGGCAAGACAGCCCCGCTATGCCCGGCCGGACCTGCCGACGACCACTTACTACTCCCCCGCCGGGGAACCCATTCCCTACGGCCGGCAGTGGGGCGCTGAGGGGCCCGATCGTGATTCCTACAGCGTGGACAGCCACCCCGAGCGTTTCGCCGGACTCCACATCGTGGCACGGGCCCTGATCGACCATCTGGCTACCGCGTACGACGTCGAGGTCCATGAGGATCCGGTCCACGCCAGGGACCTGCTGATTGAGATCCGGGACGTGCTGCATGCAGTTCGGGTCACCCCGCGGCGTTCCGGAGCGGCGCCATTGACGTTTGTGCTGACCGGCTATCCGGGCGTCATGGTCCACGCCGGTGTGCTGCACGACTTCCCGTTTCCCGTGTGCGGCTGCGACGCGTGCGACGAGACGGCTGAGACAGCAGCGGACCGGATGGAGCGGCTGGTGCTCTCGGTCGCGGCCGGCGGATACGCCGAACGGTATCCGGTTGGCAGCCGGCGGTGGAGCAAATACGCACTCAGCGCGTTCGACGGCTCGGGCTCGGAAAGCGGCAGTGGCGAACCCGGCCCCGTCGCCCCCGCCCGACTCCACGAGGCAGAGATCCGGCTGCGGGAGGTAGACGGCCCGTGGCGTCCGTGGCCGCTGCGCGGGAGCTGAACTCCGACGGTGGTGCCGCGCCGCCGTCGTCGTCCGCCGCTTGGAAGCACAGGTGGGTTAAACAAAAGCAGGGCCCGTCCGAAGACGGGCCCTGCTCGAAACCTAACGGTCCCGGGTATCTAAAAGGAAATTAGATAGCCTGGATGTTGGTGGCCTGGGGACCCTTGGGGCCCTGCTCGGTTTCGAAGGAGACCTTCTGGTTCTCTTCGAGGGAGCGGAAGCCGGAGGAGTTGATCGCAGAGTAGTGTGCGAAAACGTCCTGTGAGGAGTCATCGGGGGAAATGAAGCCGAAGCCCTTTTCAGCGTTAAACCATTTGACGGTACCAGTAGCCATTATTTTTGTCCTTCGTGAAGGTGGAGGAACTGTCCCGACTTTCGGGTCCTCCTGTTTGGGGTGCTCAAAACCGCTGCTTCAGAAGAACATGGGCTTTCGACCATGCGTACTGCCTGAACTACGAACTGCATAAACACAACAACAGGATCAACCNNGCGCGCCAGCCGTCTGCGCGCCCCGCCTGTAACGTGCCCGGCGGCGGGCATATCCTGCAGGAAGACCAGCCCTTGACCGTCAGTTACCGGAGGAAGACCCATGGAAATGCCGAAGGCGTCCGACGCCGACAAGGAACACTTCCGCTCGGTGCTGCCTGATAATCCCAAGGTGGTGGTCAAGCCGATGTTCGGGAATCTGGGGGCGTTCGTGCACGGGAACATGTTCGCCGGCCTGTTCGGCCCCACCATCGGCGTGAAGCTGGGCGAGGCGGACAAGGAAATGCTCGAAAGCACCGAGCGGACCGTCCCGTTCGGGCCGGCCGAGCGTCCGATGGGCGGCTACACCGGGCTGCCGGAGATCTGGAACGCCGAGGGCGACGGCGACGAGGCGCGGGCCAAGGCCTGGGTGGCGAAAGCATTCGAGCACGTGGCCGGACTGCCGCCGAAGGAACCGAAGGTTTCGAAACCCCGGCCCAAGAAGTAGCAAGACTTAGGGCATTACAACATTCACGAGTTCTGACCGGCTGCCGGTTTCCAGGTCCTCGGTTAGGGCCAGCGCACCGATCTGGGGGCAGTGATACTTGTACTCGCGGGAGTTCTTTTCAAGCGGCGTCCAGTCGTAGACCTTGACGCAGTCGGTGTAGGTGCCGGATTTCGTGGAGACGGTCTCGCCGGTAGCCACAGTGTCCCGCATATCTTCCGCCTGGCCAACGTAAAATTCCTGCTTGTAGGAGTCGCCGACGCGCTGCTCGGCCTTCATCCAGATCCCGGCTTTTGCGCCGTCTTTTCCATGTAAAAAGCTGCCGGAGTGGTTCAACAAGATTCCATTCGAGTAGTTGTCCACGTCCTCGCCGAAATACCACACGTCGCCGTTTTTGTGTTGCGCCAGATAATCCCGGGTTTCCTCTACCAGCTGCCCGCTCTTGTACTCCTTGTCCAGATAGACCACCGTCTCAACACCGTCTATGGTCCGCGTCTCCGGCAGGATTTCGATCTCGATCCTCTCGGTGACTCTTCCTTGCTCGGTGGTCTCGTACGTCAGTTTTTTGCCGACAGGGAGGGCGAAGTATTTATTGGTGATTTCAGTGGTGAAATCGGCTGGGTTGATCTGCGGGTTGTACTCCGCTGCGCTCCTTTTTGTGTTGTCGAGGACAAATAATGTCGCCCCACCAACCACCAGCAACAGGACGATCACACCAAAGAAGATTTTGGTTCGCCGATTCATGACCTTTCCCACTCCTTCTGAGTAGAAATTCCCGTAGGGGGTCAGAGCACCGTTGTTTGCCTATGGCCATGGCCATAGAAAAAGGTAGCGGTCCGCCCTGAACCAGAACACCCTTGACGTACACCACGCTGGGGCCCACGCCGTCTCCGGGCACCTGTACGCAGCGACGCTGCGGGCTTATCCTGCCAACAAAGCCAGCCCTGCACGTTGGCTACGGGAGAAGAACCATGGAGACCCCGACGGCCGCCCGACCTGCGGCTCCGCAAAGTGTCGACACCCTCGTCGTCGGGGCCGGACAGGCTGGCCTGGCCACGAGCTACTGGCTAAGCCGGGCCGGCATCGAACATCAGTTGCTGGAACGGCGCGAAACGCTGGGCGGGGCGTGGCAGGACCGGTGGGACGCGTTTTGCCTGAACACGCCGAACTTCTCGCTCGCTCTGCCCGGCATGCCGTATGAAGGGCCCGCTCCGGAAGCAGCAGCTGCTGCCCACCTACGACAGAGATGTCGACGGCCGCTCCGCAAAGTGGTGCATCGATTGGTACTTCCACCCCGAAGCCGGCTCACGAATAGAAGCGCTGTGGCGGGCATGGGAACACCACCGCCTTGACGGTGCAACGGGAATGAGTGTGCGGTGGAAAGACCATGCCGACCACGACATGAATGTTTTGCTCGACCCACGCAGCCCGTTCCCCAGGTGCGCCATGAAGGCACACCGGGATCCTGAGCATCTGGAACCGAAGAAAGCCCCTGCCGGCTGGTTCCCCGACGTTTGACAAGAGAGGTCTTGATGACCCCCACACCTGGCAGGCGAAGCCAAAAGGTCCTGAACAAGGACTGATGGGTATCGGGTGCTGGTCAACGGACGTGGTCAAATAGACCGTGCAGATGAAGCTGAGCGAATTTAGTACCGGGCTCGAAAGCCTCAACGAGGCGTATAGGGAAGTTACGGACCAGTTAAGGATGGAAGACTCCGAGGCAAACGCGGGTTTCAGGGACGTGCTGCTTATCTGGTGGGAAGCCCTCAGCCCGGACTACGAGTTTCTTTCAACCTATGAAGAATCAGTCCTGCAAGACAAAAAATCCATCGACGATCACGAGAATACGGTCGAGCAACTGGGGAATGTTCTTAGGCAGCGCGACTCGAAGAATATCGAGCTCTGGAGTGCATACCTACTAGACACTCTCCAGAAATATGTGGACAAGGTGGCACAGACGGCTAGGGATAAAGCCGCCCGAGTCGAGGGCACCGGGGAAAAGTCAGAAGCCTCAAAGATGCGGGACGACCATCGCCGGACCTTGTTGCTTGCAACGCGGATTGAACAGGCGGATCTCTCACAGCGCCTCCGCGCGGCCGTCAAGGAAGCAAGGGCCGCTGCCAAGGAAGCCCAGGGTGCAGCGGAGAGCGCCAAGATAGCCGCTGGAGTTGCCTCGGGGGCAGAGCTGACGAAAAGGTTTAAAGCGCTATCAAAGCAGCAGCTACGAACTGCAACTCAGTTCCGCTGGCTAACGGCAGTTTGTGTGCTCGCCGGCATTGTGGGCACGTACTGGATCGCATTCGGCGCAGGCGTGTCCCATCCCGCCGAGACGACAACAGGAGATGCGATCATCAGAGTGTCCCTACTGGGCGCTGTCTTGGGACTGGCGACTTACTTCGGTAGGCAGGCTGGCTACCACCGCGACCTAGGTACCTGGGCCAAGACCATCGAAGAGCAGCTGCTTACCTTTGACGGCTACATGGAACCCGTACACGATGAGACAATTCGCGACGGAATGAGGGCAGCTTTCGCGGCACGTGTATTCGGTTCTTCTCCTGACTCCAAAGACGATTCGGGCGTGACGCTGGGTTCTTCCTTCATCAGCGAACTACTAGCAGCGGTCGGGAAATCTGGGGCGAATGCGGCAAAGTAGACTGCCCTGAACCGGTCCAACATTGAGTGGTGCGAAGACGTAGCCTCCTAAACCGACCAGATACAGGGAAAGGGGTGTCAACCTAAGGGTGACACCCCTTTTCCTGCTGGGCCCGGCTAGCGGAATAGACCACCCTTGCCTCGCTCCGCGCCCACAGACGCCCCTGTTCGGGACCTTCTGGCCTTCGCTGCCCCCTTGCCCGCGGTCACTGCGGCGCCGGGGTGTGTACCTCCGCGGCGGGCCGCTGCGAGGTGGCCGCGTATCTGGGTTTCGTTTCCGCCCTTGCTTGCCAGGAAATCGACAGCTACCGCAATCCGAGCCAACTGCCCGACGGTGCCGTGCTCATCGTTGGCACCGGCCAGTCCGGCGGCCAGATCGCCAAGGAACTGCTCGCCGTCGGCCGCGAAGTCCACCTGGCGGTGTCCACGTGCCCGGAAGCACCGCGCCGGTACCGCGGCCAGGACCTCCTCTATTGGATGATGCAGCTTGCACAATTCGGCCCCGACTACGGACTGAACGGCCTCATCGTGGGGCAGCTGTCCTCCCCCGCGGTTCGCCCGTAACCCGCTGGTGTCCGGCGCCGACGGCGGCCACGACATCCACCTGCGGGACCTCGGCCGGCGCGGCGTCCGGCTGCATGGCCATTTGGAAGCAGCCGACGACGGCGACCTCGTCTTCAGTGATGACCTTCCGGAACGCCTGGCCCTGGTGGAGGCGGCGTTCTACCAGCGGATGAAGTCGATGTTCGACAACTATATCGCCGCCACCGGCATGTCGGCACCGGAGCCGGAGCCGACATGCAGGGACGACTGGCTTCCTTCGGAGCCGGCGCGGCTGAACTTGGAAGCCGCCAACGTCACGTCGGTCCTCTGGGCCACGGGCTACCGGCTGGACTTCAGCATCCTGGACATCCCGGTGCTGGACGAATGGAACTACCCGCGGCACCAGCGCGGCGTCACCGAACACCCGGGCTTGTACGCGGTCGGGTTGCCGTGGCTGACCGGGCACGGCTCGTCCATCGTGGCGGGCATGGGCCGCGATGCCGAATAGATTGCGCAGCACATCGCGGAGAACAATGCGCAGAACATCGCCGCCCGGTGACGGCGACGTTCCAGAGGGGTGGCTACCCCGCGCAAGGCCCGTCGAAGTCCGCTGGCGCGGCGAGGCCGGCCGAGGTGAACCATTGCCTGGCCCAGGCCTGGACCGAGGGTTTGGCGAGTTGCTCGGCGACAAGCTCCGGCGGCCCGTCGAAGACGGACTTCCCCTCCCCCAGGAGGTCCCCGGTGCCACTGCCGGCAAGAAGCCCGAAGAGGGCAGGCTGGTCGAGGAAGGGAAGCTTCCCGCCGTCGCCATCGGTCAGCACGCCCCAACGCGAGGTGAACAGCGAAAACTCCTCCCGGCGTTCCCCGTGGTCCACTACGAGCGGGCAGGCTTCGCCGTCGAGCTGGATCCGCCGGTAGTTGGGCTCCGTTTCATCGAGGGCCATCAGTTGGACATCGTCCAGCCACGAAAGCCAGACCGCTGTGCACTCTCCCAGCAGGGGATACGGGGCGGCGGCGATGTAGCCGGCCTTGCTCACATGGGCGGAGTGGCCAACGGCGATGTTGTGGAGCTGGCCCCGGACCAGCGGCAGGACCGCGCTGACAGGCTGGTGGTAGCTGGCGAATTTCCGCCGCATCACGTCGGCGCTCGAATTCGAACCGATGGAGACCACCAGGGACCGGGCTTCCAGCGGCGCCGCGCCGGCTTGAGCGAGGGCTTCTTCCAGTCCGGCTGAAGGCCCAAGGGGCCGGAACTCATCACCGTCCATGACACCCGAAGCCAGTGGCGGGTCCCACGGATACAGCAGAGGATCGAGATGGCCGGCGCCGCCAGCCCCGCTCAGTCCCATGGAGTCAGCCGGGTGAAGCCGTCGGCGTCGTGATCGAGACCAATCAAGGTGGCCCGCTTTCGTGGTTCGGGACTTCCAGTGTCCCGCATTTTGGAGGAATCGGACCTTCGACGCCTAGGGAGCCGGGCAGCCTGCGTCGCTTCAGTGCGCCTGTAATCCCAGATACAACGGCCCGACGCCATTCTCCGCAAAAGAGTCAATACCTCGATGATCGGGGCTGGGCAGGCGGGGCTGGCCACGAGCTACTTGCTCACCCGGCACGGTGTGGAGCACCAGGTGCTCGAGCGGCGGGATGTCCTGGGTGGTGCATGGCAGGACCGGTGGGACTCGTTCTATCTCAACATGCTGCGGGGGCTGACGTACGACGGTCCCGCACCGTATCCCCAGCCTGCGGGAGCGCTCCTGGCTCCGAAACCAGCCGCGCGCCACCGGGTGCCCGCCCGCCCTGCGGGAAGACCGTGGCAGGATGGTCCATGATGGACAGGCGGTTGCGGCGGGCTCCTGACGCCGAATGGGTGCTCATGTACCGGCTCGGACTGAGGCGGAAACGTATCGCTGCCCTCGTGCGCGTTACGCCCGCCGCCGTCGGATACCACTTGGCCATTGCCCGACGCCAGGACCCGGGCCTCGAAGCCCAGCATCAGGCTGCCGCCGGCGCCGCCCCCATTCCTTACCCCTCTCCCAAGGATCTCGCCCGCATGGATGGTGTCATCGCTTGGGTCTCGGCCGAGGGCAGGCTCCCTGACGGTCGTTCTGACGATCGGGGCGAAAGATCGATGGCGCGATGGCTGTCCGGACGCCGGCGCGAAGCAGCTGAGGGTACCCTTGACCTCGCGTACAGTGCCGGTCTTACCAAGCTGCCCGGATGGCCGGGTAATCGCAGGGAAATTACGGACGAAGCGCGCTGGCACAATCGCTTGGCCGAACTCGTGGACTTCCGGCAGGACGGCAACGACTGGCCCCGCCACCATGACTACGGCACAGAGCGCGAACACACCCTCGGCGTGTGGCTCCACAAGCAGCGCTACAAACGCCGCCGCGGCGAACTTGATTCCGAGAAGACCGAGCTTTTGGACGACGCAGCTCCCGGGTGGAAACGAGGCAGGACGAGAGGTCGGCCTCCCCGTGGGTAACTACTGGTTCTACGACGTGGCCAGAGCCCTGGCCTGATGCGTCCCAAGGTGTGGGCCGTTGGCGCTCGCCCACGTCATGGACCGGCTGTTATTCTTCATCCAGGTTCCAGTCAGCAGCCAGTTCTTCAAGAACCCCATCCTTGAGCGCCCGCTCGAGTCCTACTAGACCCCTGCTGACTGCTTCATCAGAGTTCTGGCGAAGCCGAAGACTCTTCTTCATAGAGTCCGCGATCGCTTTCTGAATGTCGGCCTCGATAGTGGGTACCACCAGAGCTGCGATCTCGGAGGGCTTCCAATGCAAAATATTGGAACCTCCCGCATCCCTCTGGGCTTGGAGCTGGACCAACCTGGAATTCAAAACCACGGAAAGATAGTTCGGAAGGCAGCTCTCGGGATCCTTGACAGTCAGTAGAAGGACGCCGCCTGAAACAACGAAGTCCGAATCCTCCTGGATGCAGAATGCTTGCCCGACGCTTCCGTCCTTGCTGAGCAAGATGGTGTCTTGCTTAGGGGCCAGACCAGCCAGCAGGTCCTTGTTTTCGGCTACGAAAGTGGTGGACAGACGCACGGAAGGCTCAGTCACTCCGAACTTGTCGAAGTCTCCAACGCGAACAAATGGCATCCCCTCGCCGTCGTCGCTGTAGGCAGAGGTGCCAGGCTCCACCGACTTCTCGATGCGGACCAAACGACCCAACGCTTCGTGAGGCTTTGATCGAATATGCTCGGCCACCTGCTCAAACTTTGCCTGAGAGTACTCAGCGTCCAGTCGCCCGGATAAGCCGAATGTCTCTCCCAGTGTCCGGACACTAGTCCGGTTGGTCGACGGTGACTCGTCGACGTCCCCCAGGTAATCGGTCAGGAGCGATTCAGCGTCTCCATACGATGCTATGGCCCGATCACGCAGCGTGCGGGACGCCAAATAGAGCGACTCAAAGGACGCTTCAAATTCCTGTGTGAACTCCGGGATCCTTATGCTTGCTACGGGCGGCAGGGTGAGGTGCGGCTGCCCGGTCTGACTTGCTGTTCGCCACAGCTGGTCCTGCCCGTGCTTGGAGTGGAGGAACATCCAGACAAAGTATTTGTTCCTAGTCAGACCAGCCGTCCGCAGCAGGATTAGGTCCCGACTGAGGGCAACATGTGGATGATCATCGGTAATTATGCCGACCTTCGCGAGCGTGTTTCCTCCCTTCGCGATTACGATGTCACCGGGTTGGCCCACAGCAATGGTCGTCGAATTCTGATCAAGCACA
>NZ_AZSB01000521.1:0-9578 GCF_000520575.1 Arthrobacter sp. I3 | reverse complement strand
TTGGCGACGAGCTCCTTGTCGTCGTAGAGCTTGCCGAGCACCGGTGCGAGCGAACCCTGCGTGGCGAAGAACTTCTGGGTCTCTTCCGTGGTGAGGAACTTCAGGAAGTCCACTGCGGTGGCCTTGTTCTTGGAATAGACGCTTACTCCGACGTTGTGGCCGCCCAGCGAGGATGCACCGGGACCATCTGTGCCGGGGAGGGCGGTCATGCCGAGCTTGTCCGCGACCTTGGAGGAGCCTTCGGTGGTGGCCAGGTTGTAGAGGTAGGGCCAGTTGCGCAGGAACAGCAGCTTGCCGTCCTGGAAGGCCTGGCGTCCCTGTTCCTCCTGAAAGGTGATGGCTTCCGCGGGGATGTTGCCATCGGCGTAGGCCTTGGCGAGGTTCTCAAGGCCGGTCTTGGCCTCGGGGGTGTTCAGGCTCGGCTTGCCGTCTTTGTCCAGCACGGAACCGCCGGCGGAGTTGATGGCCTCGGACGCGTTGACCGTGAGCCCTTCGTACTTGCTGAACTGGCCCGCATAGCAGCCAATGTTGTTGGCCTTGGCGATGGAGCACATGCTCATCATCTCGTCCCAGGTCTTGGGCGGGGTGGGCACGAGGTCCTTGCGGTAGTACAGAATGCCGCCGTCGGAAGACTCCGGTGCCGCGTAGAGGGTACCTTTGTAGGAGGCACCCTCCACCGTTGATGGCAACATCCCGGCGGCGTCGATTGCCATCTTGTCCTTGAGCGGCTGCAGCCAGCCCTTGGCCGCAAACTCTGCCGTCCAGACCAGGTCCACGGCCATTACGTCGTAGCCTGCGTTCTTGGCCTGGAAGTTCTGCACCAGGTCATCGTGCTGCTGGTCGGCCTGGTCCGTCTGCTCCTTGAACGTGACCTTCTCATTCGGGTGCGCCGCGTTCCACTTATCGATCAGCGGACGGACCACGTTGTTGTTGTCCTTGCCCTGAACGTAGGTGATGGGGCCGCGCCCGTCCAGGCCCTGGGAGGCGGCGTCGCCCCCACCGGCTGTAGTGCCGCTGCTTGTGGTTCCGCCGCAGGCGGACAAAGCCAGCGCACCTGCCATCATCAGTGCCGCCGTGGCGGTCAGCTTTGCTTTCATGATTACTCCTTTGTAAATGAACCCGGGCGGGGACGCCGGCGGGTCGGTAGTGGTGAAAGGTCAGATAATCCAGGCAGTGGTGTCCGCCGGGAGGCTTCCGCCAGCCAATGGGCTGCTGGTTGCGACGACGGTGCCGGCTGGCAGCTCGACGGGCTCGTTGCCGAAGTTCGTTACCGACTGCCAGCCGTTTGGCCGAATGAAGTGCAGCACTGAATCATTGGATTGGTTGAGCCATTTGAGTTGTTCTTCGGTCTGAAGGCTGCCGCGCAGTCGAAGTGCCTCACGGTAGAGCGAAAGCGTGGATTCGGGGTTGTTTTGCTGGGCGGCCACGGCGTAGGCGCTGAACCATTCCGGCTGCGGCAGGTGTGCTGCGGCGTCGCCGAATCCGAAGGCGATACCTTCGGGTGTCCAAGGCAGCGGGACACGGCAGCCGTCTCGGCCGATGTCAACGCCCCGATTGCGGAAGAATGCGGGGTCCTGGCGGTCGGCATCTGGTATTTCGACTACCTCATGCAGCCCCAGTTCCTCGCCCTGGTACAGGTAGGCAGATCCGGGCAATGCGAGCATCAGCAGCGATGCGGCCCGGGCTCTGCGGATGCCCAGTTCCCGGTTTAGGGCAGGCTCTTTACCGCCGGACAACAGCCACGCCTGGGAGGGGGTGTTGCGCCCGGGTCCCATGGGCAGGCCGTAGCGGGTCGCGTGGCGGACCACGTCGTGGTTGGAAAACACCCATGTGGAGGACGCGCCGGTGATCTCGGATTCGGTCAGGTTGCGGGTGATGATCTCCCCGAACTGTCCGGCATCAAAGGCTGCCTGCAGGAGGTCGAAGTTGAACGCCTGTCCCAGGCCCTCGGGGCTGGCATAGCGGCCGCGTCGGTCGGCATGCACCCAGGCTTCGGCGACCGCCGTGCGCGGCGGGGTGTACTCGTTGAACAGGGCCCGCCATTCTGCATAGATCTCGTGGACCTCGTCCCGATCCCAGAACGGGTGCGTACCGTCCACCGTCTCGTTCTCCGCCGCCAGATCGGCCTTGGCCGGCAACGGCTCACTCAGATCCTTAGACAGTGCGTGGGCCACGTCGATGCGGAAACCGTCAACGCCGCGGTCGGCCCAAAAGCGGAGGGTCGTGAGGAAGTCCTCGCGCACCTCCGGGTTGTCCCAGTTAAAGTCCGGCTGCTCCTTGGCGAACAGATGCATGTACCACTGACCGGGAGTGCCATCCGGTTCGGTAATGCGTTCCCAGGCCGGGCCGCCGAAAAGGGATTCCCAGTCCGAGGGCGGCAACTCGCCCTCCGTGCCCTTGCCCTCAAGGAAGATGTAGCGGTCCCGGGCGGCGGAGCCCCTGGATGCGGCGAGGGCCTCCTTGAACCACTCATGCCGGTCAGAGGAGTGGTTGGGCACGATGTCCACGATCAGCTTGATGCCCGCGGCGTGGAGCGCAACGGTCATCTCATCGAAGTCAGCCACGCTGCCCAGCCTGGGGTCCACGTCGCGGTAATCGTCCACATCGTAGCCGCCGTCTGCGAGAGCCGACGGGTAGAAGGGGCTCAGCCAAACGGCGTCAATCCCTAGTGACTTCAAATACGGGACCTTGGCCGTGACGCCTTTGAGGTCGCCCAGGCCGTCACCGTTGGAATCAGAGAAGCTCCGCGGATAGATCTGGTACACGGCGGCCTGGCGCCACCAGTCTGCACCCAACACTTCATCGACGTCGGCATGCATGGTTGAGGTTTTGGTACTCAAGAGTGGGTTTTCCTGTTCTGCCGGGCATCATTGCCGGTCCGACTGGCTGGGATTATATCGACGCTTCGTCGATGCGGTTCATGAGCTGTGATCTACGTCTCTGCGCAAACGTTTGAGTTAAAGATAGACGCTTCGATCCGAAGGCGTCAAGCGTAAAAGCTTCGATCCCCGGTCTTCTGGCCTGCATGGCTCAACTGAACGCGCCGGTTTCGGCGCAAATTACGCAAACGTATGCGTTCAATCCGCTACTATTGAAGAATGGCCAATGGGGATCGACATTCAGTGAACATGGTGGACGTAGCCAGGGAGGCGGGCGTCTCGGTGAGCGCGGTCTCGCGCGCCCTGGCCGGGGGCAAAGGCGTGTCCGAACGCACCCGCCTCAAGATCCAGCAACTGTCCGAACAACTCGGCTACGTCGTCTCACCCGAAGCCTCGAAACTCGCCGGCGGGCGAACCGGACGCGTTGGGCTTATCACTCCGACCATCAACGAGTGGTTCTATTCGGCTGTCATCGCCGGCGTAGCGGCAGAACTCACGGCCGCCGGTATCGATGTGCTCCTCTACCCTCTCGATAGCTCCGATGAGCGGCGCCGGTTCTTCGAGGAACTCCCGGCCCGGCGAAAAGTCGATGCCGTCATCAATATTGCCTTCCCCATCACCGAGGAGGAGTGGGAGCGTCTTGACGCGATGGGGGTTCACGCGGTTGTGGCGGGAACCATTACGCCCGGGCGTCCTTCGGTCGGGATCGATGAGGAGTTGGCGGCGCGAGATGCCGTCAATCATCTGCTGGGGCTGGGACATCGGCGGATCGCGATGATCAGCGCCGTTGACCCGGAAGGCAACCACTACTCGGCCGACGTTGGCCGCGAGCGGGGATACCGGAGTGCACTTGCGGCGGCAGGTATTGACGCTGATGTGGAACTGGTGGTTCCCGTTCCATGGGGTATCGAGGGCGGTGCCCAAGGAATGGATAAAATTCTGACCTTGTCACGGCTGCCCACGGCGATATTCGCTTTCTCCGACGAAGTTGCCTACGGCGCTCTCCAAAGCCTGCGGCGATCGGGCCTTCGCGTCCCCCAGGATATGTCAATCATCGGGATCGACGACCACCCGATGGCAGAAACGATGGACCTCACAACCGTCCATCAAACACCGTTTGAGCAAGGCGTACTCGCCGGCCGTCTCTCGCTAAGCCTGATCAAGGGGGAGTCACCCGACCAGCAAATCGTCTGCCCGGCAAACCTGGTTGTTCGACGCTCAACTTGCCCCCCTTCTGCTATTGAGATGGCTTTGCCGGCTTAGCTTGCCGAACTGCCCGATTCGGCCGCCCGCCGGCGCCAGCCGAATTCTCAGGGGTAAACGGGGTAAGAATTAGCGCCGGCGGTGAAAATCGCCGCCCATGTAGGTGGTCAGACCGCATTCACGGGCAGCCCGCCGGGGCCAGAGCCTGAGCGTGGCCGTCGCGGAGGCTTCGAATGCTCCTGCGCGGGACTGGCCATGTCAGGAATGGGGTCGGTGGGTCATATTCGCCCGGCCCGACGCACCCACCCGTGTCTGACGAGGATGCCCAAGAACCCGCCTGAACAGCAACGGCGACACCACAGACCCGGACCTCTGGGCCGAGAACACATTAACCTGACCGGCAGCGGACGGATGGGCCCCTGATTGACAGGGTGCAGTGAAGAAAGCCGTCCCACTTGGGCTCGTACCAGGAGCCGCCGGGAGCACGCCGGGCCGGGGACTCGGTTCACGGGCTGGGCCATGCTCACGGAAGGCACGCGAAGGTCCGCCGGCCGGAGCTCCGACATGGCGGGCCGGGGAGATCAGTAGGGGCTCGAGAAGACCGGGGCCTGGGCCGCGCCCCGAGTGTCAGTGTCGCGCACCGCTGTCGCCGTCACGGCATCGGGGTCCGAGAAGACCACACGATGGGTTTGAGCGGTCGCGGTTTCGTCTGTCGCGTGAAAGGCCGGCGCTTCGGTGGTCGTCGTCATAGCCATCATTTGTACGGCATGACCGGCCGAAGGTGCCAGTCGACGCGCCTGTCCGCGTGCCGCTGAGCTTCTACGTCCGCGGCATGAGGGTGAAGAACGACTTCGGATCGTCGGAGCCGAGAAGGTCGCGGTGGAAGGAGATGGCATCGACCGGGAAGGAGTTCACGAACAGGACGGCCACTGATGCGGAATGCACGATGGTGTACCGGGTCACTGATTCGAGCCATGACATCAGTCCGGTGTAGTCCTCAACGAGGAGTCCGTCGCCCAGGAGGCCGCGTTTCGCGAGTAACTCCTCGACTGCGTGCCACTCCCAATCCATGAGCTCATTGATCGCTGCTTCCACTGTTGGAGTGCTCATATCTCGATGGTGGCACCGGCTATCGACAATGAGAGGAACTTGCGCCGCGCGTGTCGTCATGCCGGCCGATCCATGCCTCAGCCCTGCTGCCTTTTGGTCCTTCGGCGGTCTTCCCGGGACGACCCGACGGGCCACTGGTGCGACCACATTGATTGCTGGGATGTCGTCCAGACCGGCTTTGTCTAGGCGGATTGCCCGCCGGTGGGATTCGATGCGGATCTCGGCGATCTTGGAAAAAATTGTAAGGCGTCGCTGCGGTGGGCCCGCTGGTTGCCCCCAGCAGCCAGACGTAAACGGATCCTAATGTTCAGCCAGTCAACAATGCCGGTCCAACGTTTCCTGCGTCCCCATGGGGCGAATCTAGGCGCCTTTGCCATCAATGGACACGAAATCACGCATCTTGGCTGCATACGGCTGCGGTGAAGGAGGTTGCTTGTGACAGGCATTTGTGGGCTGGCGTGGTCGCTGTGCGGAGTTGTCGCTAGCTTCGTAGGCGCGGCCTGTGCCAGCGCTTCTGCGTTCCTGATCGGTCTCGGCGCCAGGAAATCGTACGTAGACATCATTCGTGAACGGTGCCACGATGGCCGAATACAGGGCCTGGCGCGCCGCGCCGGCGCAGAAGCGAGGCTGGAGGAACCAATGTCGGGGTCCGATCTTGATCGTGTGGTTGAGCAGTACCACCGAGCGCTCGATGCGTTCGTCAGGGGAGACCCGGAGCTGCAGAAGAAGCTGTTTTCGAGGCGGGACGACGTCTCACTGGCCAATCCGCTCGGCCTGCCGGCTCGGGGCTGGAGTGCAGTTGAGCAGACGATGGAGCGGGCGGTTTCTCAACTGAGGGAGGGCGAGCCCATCAACTTCGAGCGAATCTCGGGGTACGTCGGGACGGAACTCGCATACACTGTCGAAATTGAACGTGCCCGGGCCAAGGTTGGCGGATCCGATGAAGTATCCCCGATTTCTCTTCGCGTGACGACGATTTTCCGCCTGGAGGACGGACAGTGGAAAGTTCTCCATCGTCACGCAGATCCGATCACTTCCCCGCGGCCAATCGAGTCCATCGTCCAGGTTTAGGTCCGGGATCCGTGCCGCACCGGACAGGTCCGGTCGGCGTCCCGCCACTCGTGTTCCACGTCTAAGGAACTGGGACGGATCCGCTCTGCTGCGTCCGCGGCCCGGAGGGAATCATCGTCATGGTCGCAGAGCGGATCAGGCGAACCTCCGGTCGGCCGCCGCCCGATTCGAATGACGCTGCGGTAGCAATGTTGCTACTCCAGCCGGCCGAGGTTGAAAAGCAGAGAAGCTACTGTGGTCCGCCGTGAATTCGTGAAGTCGCTGCTGGCGAAGAAGCAGCCGCCCAAGGGCTGGCAGCACTTCACCGTCCACGCCATCACCCATCACCCCGAAACGGCCAGCGGGTACGAGGGAACCGTCGCCGCCGAGATGGCCGGAGCCAAGACGGGGGGGAGAACCCGGACCCGGATGGCCCACGACCCCGGAATACGGGACTACGTCACCAAACGCACCCAAGAAGACCGCAGCTACCGCGAAATCCGCAGATCCCTCAAGCGCTACATCGCCCGAACGCTTCACCGCCAGCTCAACGCCCTTTACGCCACCGCGGAACCGGCCCGATCCCAGGTTGCCGGGGCAGACCCTTACCCGGAATAGGAGCACCGGTTGAGCATGCCGGGCTTCGGTTTGATTACGGTTCAGGTGGTGTCCGGTAAAGGATCGTCAACCGGACAGGTTTCAGGCCCGGATTCTTGAGCGTTTACAGTTTGAGAGTGAATTTCCACGCATTCAAACGCTTCATCGATCTTGCTTCTGCTCCTGCTGATGCACAGCCTGTCATCCAGGTTGAAGAACAGAACAGCGACTACGAATCTGGGGTTGCACGCATCGGGAAGGAGCAGTGGCGAATCCGCACCGCCCGGATCACACCGACGAAGCCGGGCGCCTTCGTCGCGGTCTGGAAGCGCGACGAAGGCGGATCGACCAGGCCCTTCACGGCTGACGAGTCGATGTCTGGACTGCTCGTCTTCGCAGAGGAGCAGGAACGGTTCGGGGTCTTCCAATTCACCACGGCGCACCTGATCTCGCTCGGATGCGTCAGCTCCGAGCTGCATCCTGGCAAGCGCGGTTTCCGCGTCTATCCCGCATGGTGCACCGACCTGAATCCTCAAGCGTCACGCACTCAGCGTGCGCAGGGGGCTGCGTTCTCCGAGCTTCCTCCGAGTAACGCGTCGCGGACCGTAACTGAAAACGATCGTGCCCTTCAACGGCGCCCGTAAGCCGGTGGTTCAGCGGACGCCTTGGTGACCGCAGGGATTCTTCACCGGGCAGGGGTTCGGCTCAGTAGAGTGGAACGCTTGAGTCTTGAATGGGAACAAGTAATTGTCGATTCGGCACGACCGGCCGAGCTTGGACTTTGGTGGGCCAAAGCTTTGGGTTGGGTCGTGACTTTGGAAGCTGACGATGAGTTCGAAATTCGTTCTGCACCGGACCGGTTGCCAGGGTTGGTCTTCGTGCCGGTGGCAGATTCGAAGATAACAAAGAATCGTCTTCACCTCGATTTTCGGCCGGACGATCCAGCGGCCGAGGTCGAGCGGATGGTCGCTCTGGGTGCCCGCAGGGTCGATGTTGGTCAAGGCGAGCGGCCGTGGACTGTACTTGGAGGATCCAGAAGGCAACGAGTTCTGCGTTCTGGGAGCCCGAAAGAAGGCCAGTACCGACAGTTGAAAGTTCGGACAGACCACGGGGGCGCCCGTCAGCGGATCCCTTGGCGGGCACTTGGTCGTGGACAGCCAGCGGATGTCCCGAAGTACGAACATCGACCGCGCGTAGGCGCCTAACGGCATCTCGTGGAGTATAGGCTACATGCCATGATGACCAACGAGCGCCTCAAGCCACTGCTCGAGCAGTACGACTGGGCGACGGAACGACTTCTCACTCGCCTCGCCGGGCCGACCAGCAACTCGGGTGATGACAGCGACGTCGACGTACCGGTACTGACGGACGCCGAGTACCTCTGGGAACCGGTCGACGCGTGCTGGTCTGTACGGAGGCGCGCCGATGGGCCCGGACCGGGCGCCATCAAGCTCATCGGCGCGGGTGAGTGGGGGCGAGACGGCGCCCCCGAAAGTCCGTGGCCTCCGCCCCTCACGACGATCGCCTGGCGGCTTGACCACATCTCCGAAACACTGTTGGGCCGATCCAACCACCTCGGGGGCGACCGAACGTTCGATCGAGCGACGTACGAATCACGACCAGATGCAGCCGGCGCTATCGAGAGGTTCCGTCAGGCCGCAGCCGACTGGCGCCGGGTACTACTCAGTGTCGATGAGTCCGACTATGACCGGACCGGGCTAAGCAGCTACCCATACGGCAGCGATGCCGAGGAGACGTTTCCGTCGATCGTGTGGTGGGAGAACCAGGAGATCCTGCACCACGGAGCCGAGATCGCGCTGCTCCGCGACCTCTACGTTCACCACGCTCAGTAGCGACGAGCGCGCACCGCGGACAGCTCAGCTGGCGGAGTCTCTACGAAGTCGGCAATTCCATGAATGTGTCCCGCGTCATAGAGAATTTAAAACGTCATCTCGTGCACGAGATGATAAAGAGGATTACGTCCGCATCGGTGCATAGTGCCCGCAAGCCGGTCGATCACCGTGCCCAGGATACGTGCCGCACGTCCCTTGCAGTTACTGGCCTAGGCCATGTACGTAAGACCCGCACGATCAAATGCACGGTGACGGGGGGGCGGATTCGAGCAGTCGACGCAACAGTGGGCCTATTTTGGTCTCTTTCTACACTCTGACCTTCAGCCTGTCGAGAATCTGGACGGGCCCGCCAATCCGCTCATCTGTCGCGATGGTTCCTGTTGCTTCTTTCAAGGCGATACAACTGAACCAGCGTGATGACTGCGACGCCGAACATCAGCCAAGTCATCATCGGGATAAAGCTCGGTTGAATGAATCCCACGATCGCTAGTGCAAAGATCAGACCGAGCCCTGACGTCACGGTAACTACTTTGGAATTCTTCACGATGATCCTCATGTTGTTCGGCCGATGGCAGGTGGTGACACGAAACCGCTGTCTTTAGGAGCAATGATCCCCTGCCGTTGACGATCTTTCGTATAGTCGCCCGGTACGCAGACGTTCGGGTCGGGAAATGACGCAAGCCTTTAGATTTTCCGTTTCTCTGCTCGGAAGCTTGCGGCCGGGGTGAGGTAGCCGAGGCTTTTGCGTGGCCTGGTGTTCAGTTCGGCGCAGACCTGTTTGACGTGGTCCTCTGAATGGACGGAGAGATCGGTGCCTTTTGGGAAGTATTGGCGCGCGAGTCCATTAAAGTTTTCATTCGCGCCGCGTTGCCAGGGGCTGGATCGT
>NZ_KI914974.1:7250-9526 GCF_000520575.1 Arthrobacter sp. I3 | reverse complement strand
CGGCGGCTGCCCCGGCAAGGCTCGCTGCCATCACGAAACCGGCAAGTTCGGGCCTCACGGCGACGACCGCGGCGTCACGTTGGTGCTTCCGCCGCGGCGCGGACGAGCCTTGCGGACCACAACCGGCCGACGGCGGTCAGCGCCACGCCTGCGGCCAACGCCGCCAGGCCCCAAGGATTTCCCAGCAGTGTGGCTACCGGGTCCACGCCGAGCAACAGGCCGAGGCCCAGGCCCGACAGGGGCAGCCAGGTCAGCAGACGAACGGTTGCGCGGGGCCCCGCCAAGGCCGTCTGCCGAGCCGCCTCGGCGTCGTCCTCCGTTTCAAGGTGGGCGGCAAAGCGCGCCAGGACATCGGCCAGGGGGCAACCGCTGGCTTCAGCGGTGTCAAAACATGCGGCGAGCTCGCCCCACACGCGCACGTCGCGGCGGGCCCGGATGCCGACGGCACCCCCGGTGACCGTGATGACGGCGCCCGCACCGGCAGAAACCGCGGAGACCTCGCGGCGGATGGCCGCGGCCACGGAGGACCCGCGCCGGGCGGCGGCACGCGCGGCTGCGAGGATCCTGCGGGACTCCGGGCCGAGGACCGTTCCGGCGCCGTTTGCGCCGCGGGGCTGGCCGGCGCTGTGAACTGCCGCCTGGGCCGCCGGCCCGTCCCGCGCGGCGTCACCGCCGTAGAGGGCCCACAGTTCATCCCACAGCCGGGCGGGGATGCGCCCTCCCTTCAGCAGCGCGGCCAACTGTTGGACCAGGACTGTCATGGGGACGGCCCCGGCATCGGCGGATCCCCCGCCGCGCCAACGGGTCATGCCCCCGACGGCTCGTCCTGGGCGTGATCCCGGCGACCCGTAGGCCGCGGGAGCTCGCGTGCCCGCGGCGTGCAAGGCCCTGCGGGTACGATGGCCGGCCGCGCGCGGGGTGGGAAAGGCCAACCACACGGCCAGGACCGAAACGACGAGGAGGAAGACGGTCATCGCCGCGGCCAGGGCTGGAGGGATTCGCGGCCGGAACCCGGCGTCCGTCCTGCCGGCGGGGCCGCCTGCAGTTCGGAGGGGTCCGCCCCGGCCAACCCGGGGTCCAGGCCGAGACGGCGCGCCAGCAGCGGCCAGGCTCCGCCGAAGCGGAGCTCGCCCTGTTGGATCTCCAGTGCGGCGGCGACAACCAGGCCCGAGTCTTGGACCTCCATGATTCCAACGCTCGCCACCTGGCGGCCCGATTCAGTCCGCTCGACGTGCACGACGACGTCGATCGCGCTGGCGACCTGCAGCCGTACAGCGTCCTGGCCCATGCCGGCGAGCGCGCCGAGGGCCGCCAGCCGGGCAGGCACAGCCGCCGCCTCATTCGCGTGGATGGTCCCGCCGCCTCCGGTGTGTCCGGTGTTCATCGCCGAGAGCAGCTCGCGGACCTCTGCGCCGCGGCATTCGCCCACCACCAGCCGGTCCGGCCGCATCCTGAGGGCCTGGCGGACCAGTTCGCCCAAGTCGACGGCACCACCGCCTTCCAGGTTTCCGTGCCGGGATTCCAGCGAGACGACGTGCGGGTGGACGGGATTCAATTCTGCGGCGTCCTCAATCAGGACGAGTCTCTCCCCGGGGTGGCACAATCCCAGCAGCGTCGCCAGTAACGTGGTCTTCCCCGAACCGGTGGCCCCGCTGATGAGGAAGCTCAGCCTGGCCGTCACCACGCGTTCGAGTACGGACTGGACCAGGCTCCCTGGCATCCCGGCCCCGAACATGCCGGCGCGCTTCAGCTCTGGCATGGAGAAGACCGTGGCCCGGCGGATCCGCACGCTCAGGAGTGTCCCGGCCGTGGAGATGGGCGGCAGCACCGCGTGCACCCGGTAGCCGCCGTCGAGCCGGACATCGACGCATGGCGAACCGTCATCCAGGCGGCGGCCACCGGCTGCCACCAGCCTCGCGGCAAGGGCGCGGATCTGCGGTTCCCCGGAGAAGACGACCGGCGCCTTTTCCAGACCGCGGCCGCGGTCCAACCAGACCGAGTCCGGCCCGTTGACAAAGATGTCTGTCACGGCGGGATCGCGGGTGAGCGGTTGCAGGGGGCCCAGGCCGTTCAATTCCGCGCTGATGCTCTCCACTGCGGCCAGGGCGCCGGCCGTGCCGAGCAGCCGCCCGCTCGCCTGGACCGCAGCCGCGACCCTTGAGGGGGTCACCGGGGAGGCATCGGCCATGACGGACTCGCGCACGGACTCCAGCAGCGTCTGGTCGAGAAATCCCTGCGAGCGGCGGCGGCCCGGTGCCCGCCGGGCCGGACGTTCC
>NZ_KI914974.1:0-7150 GCF_000520575.1 Arthrobacter sp. I3 | reverse complement strand
CCCGCCGGGCCGGACGTTCCGGTCCGGCCGGTTCTACGGCCGCGTGGGCACTCATGAGTCGTCTCCGCCGTTCAGCTCAAGGAGTCCGGCCGCGAACCGGCGGACGGCGCGGTGCCGGCCGGTTTCGAGAAGGCGGCCGACTTCCGTTGCCCCGGCCAGATCCCTGATGTCCGGCATGATGCCCTGAAGGACAAGCCCCACGGAGCCGGCGATCAGCGGCGCATCCAAAGCGGCGCCGCGACTGGCCCGGACCACGAGCGCGGTGTCCACGGGTGGAAGCTCCTGCAGCAGCCAGGCCGTGGCGACGGCGGCCCGCAGCCGGGCGGGCGCCACGACGATGATCCGGTCGCATTCGCCGGCGAAGGCCCGCAAAGCCTCCCGTTCCCGGCCGATATCCAGCACCACCAATTCGCAGCCGCGGCGGGCGGCGTCAAGAACCGCGGCCACGGTGGTCGCGTCCACCCCGGCGGCTTTGTCACGGGTTCCCGGCCACGACAGGAAGGAGAATCCACCGGCGACCGGCAGAGACTCCTCCAGCTGGGCCGGGTCGATACTGCCGCTCACCCCGGCCAGATCCGGCCAGCGGAGCCCGTGGGTTTCCTCGGCGGCCAGCGCCAGTTCCAGGCCCCCGCCCCGGGGGTCGCCGTCGATCAGCAGCACCCGGATCCCGGCCCCGGCGGCGGCCTGCGCGATCCAGATGGCGGCGGTCGTGGCCCCGGCACCGCCGCAGCCGCCGGTGAGACCCAGCACCAGTCCGCCGGCTTCCGGGGCGCGGGACCGGCTCAGGTATTCCGCCAGCCAGGCGGCCGCGTCCGGCAACACCGCGACGCGTTCGGCCCCGACGGCGGCGGCCAGATGCCATAACCCTTCCCCGTCACCTTCGAGGCCGAGCATCACGGCAGGGGGCCTCCGCCGGGGCGGCAACCCGCGGATGTCGCTGCCCACCAGCACGGCGGCCGCGGCGTCCCAGAACGGCGCGGCCTCGGCAACGTCCTGCACCGTCCGCAGCTGGCCCCCGGCTGCTGCGACGATGCGTTCCACCTCGCCGCGCAGCACATCGGCGCCGGTTACGAGCAGGATTTCCGCGGAATCCCCGGGGGTCCAGGGCTCATGCGCCCGCGGTGGCGGTGGCGGTGAGCCTGGACCACGGTGCTGGTGCCTGTTCATGCTGCCACTGTGCCCGGGCCGAGACCGCAGCGGAACCGCCGTCGTGGGCTATGTGGACAACTCCGGCGTCTTTCCTGCACCGCGGCCGGCGACCGAGCACGGACCACGTCCCGGAGCAGGGCAGAATTGACCCTATGTATCTGCTGCTCGCTGCCCACGCCGACGGCGCGGCACTGCAGCACCTCACGGCCGATGGCGCCCCCGAACCCTCCGATCCGGAACCCCGCGTGGTCAGGCCCGGAGACCTCGCCGGAATTGTGCGCGAGCTTGAGGAGCGGCGCCCGCGCTGGATCTGGCACCGTACTCAGGACTGGTATCCCGCGTTGCTGCGCGCCGGGGTGGAACTCGAGCGCTGCTACGACCTCACCTTGTGCGGTTCGATCCTGGCCCACTCGGAGTTCACCGCCCACACTGGCTACGCGCAGGCGGCGGAGAAGCTGACCCAGGACGACGAGCTACACCAGCCACCGCGGGGGCTGCAGCCTCCTGCCCCGCCGCCGGAACAAGGGGCCCTGTTTGATGCCCCGGCCTCCGGCCAGCGTCCCGGCCAATCCCTTGAGGCTCTCCGGGCCGAGTACGCCGCGCAGCAGGAGGCCCTTCGCCAGGCGGGACCTGCGCCCGGAACCGCCTCCGGCACGGTCATCGTCCCTGACGCCGGCCGGCGCCAACGGCTCCAGCTGCTGCTCGCGGCGGAATCCGCCGGAGCCATGAGCGCCGCCGAAATGCAGCACACCGGCGTCCCGTGGCGGGAGGAACTCCACGAACAGATTCTCGCGGAACACCTCGGACCCCGCCCGGCTCCCGGTCAGCGTCCGGCCAAACTCGAATCGCTCACGGCCGAACTAAGGCTGCTGCTGAAGTCGCCCGGGCTGAACCCCGACTCCCCGCAGGAACTCATGCGCGCCCTGCACCGCAACGGCATCGAAGTTAAGACCACCCGCCAATGGGAGCTGAAAGAATCCAGCCACCCCGTGATCGTGCCGCTGCTGGCCTACAAGAAACTGGCCCGTCTCCACGCGGCCAACGGCTGGGCGTGGCTCGATACCTGGGTGAAGCACGGCAGGTTCCAGCCTGAGTACGTGGTGGGCGGCGTGGTCTCGGGCCGGTGGGCGTCGCGGGGCGGCGGGGCGCTGCAAATCCCGCGCCAGGTCCGCGGCGCGGTCCACGCCGATCCCGGCCACAAACTGATCGTTGCCGACGCCTCGCAACTGGAACCGCGCGTGCTCGTGGCGCTGGCCCAGGATTCCAAAATGGCCGAAGCCGCCCGGGACAAGGACCTCTATGCCGGCATTGCCGCCCAAGGCTTCGGCGGCGACCGGGCGAAGGCGAAGGTGGCCCTCCTTGGGGCCATCTACGGGGCGACCACGGGCGAGTCCGGCCGGCTGATGCCCCAGCTGGCCCGCACCTACCCCCGCGCCGTGGGCTTCGTCGAGCAGGCTGCCCGCGACGGCGAAGCCGGCAGGACCGTGACTTCGCGCCTGGGCCGGAGCAGCCCGCCGCCGTCGGAGCGCTGGCTGCAGAGCCAGCACTCCACCACCGCGGAGGAACAGCGCCGGGCCGACTCGATCGCACGCTCGCGCGGCCGCTTCACCCGGAACTTTGTGGTCCAGGGCTCGGCCGCTGACTGGGCGGCATGCTGGCTCGCGGAACTGCGACGGAGGCTTCGGGCCATACGGGCGGAAGGCGCGGCCGCCGGCGAACTGGTGTTCTTCCTCCACGACGAAGTCATGGTCCACTGTCCCGAATCCGCCGTCGGGGACTGCATCAAGGCGATCGAGGACTCCGCAAATGCCGCGAAGGAGCTCTTGTTCGGCCGCATTCCGGTGGAATTTCCGGTCAGCGTGGCCGTCGTCGATTCGTACGACAATGCCAAATGAGTGACCGAAGTCACTGCCTGTAACGTACCCGTCGGTAGCGTTGTGTGCGCTCCGTCACCGGGCTACCCTCGGAAAGGCCGGTGAATTTCCCGTACGATCCGCCGGCTATTGCAAAGACGCAAGGATATTGGGGAGGCACAGGTTTGGCTGGCATTTTTGAGATCGCGCAAGCTGGCGACAAGGCTTATTTCTTCAGGTTGACGGCGGCGGATGGCACAGTAGTGGCCGTGTCCCCGCTTTTCAGCTCCATCAAGAGCGCGGCGGCGGGCATCAACGCCGTGCGCGAGAACGCCGCGACCGGCCTAGTTGTGGATCGTTCCGGTGCTCACCGGCGGGTCGCCACCAGCAGGTCGGGAGGACGGGCGATGGCTCCCCTGGCGGGCAGCCCGGTGGCTGCCGGCTAGGCGGCTGCAACCCCGTTGCTGCCCGGCCGGCAGGCCGGCGCCGTGCGGGCTTCACACATCAATCCCGTAGAGCCGCGCGCGGTCCCACGGCACGGCCCAGCCCAGCTGTTCAAAAAGCTGGTTCAGGATCATCCCGGTAAAACCCCACACCACGACGCCGTTGACGGTGAAGGCTGGGCTCTGGAATGTCTGGCCGGCCCGGCTGACCGTGGCCATCACCCGATTGTCCGGGTCCAGCAGGTCCCTGACCGGGACCCGGAACACCTGCGCGGATTCACCGTAATCGACCACCCGGACCGGCGACTGGGCAGCCCACCAGGCCAGGACCGGTGTGACCAGGAAATTGCCCCGGGGCAGGGCCAGTTCAGGCATCACGCCGAGTACGTCCACCCCCGCAGGGTTCAGCCCAGTCTCCTCCTCCGCCTCGCGGAGGGCCGCGCCCACCACGGACTCACCCGGATCGATGCCGCCGCCGGGAAACGCCACCTGCCCGGGATGGTCCTCGAGCGTTTGGGCCCGCTGCAGCAGCAGCACGTCCAAATCGGCCGGAGCCAGCAACTTCTCGGACACTGCGGGGACATTGTCCAGCGCACCAAAGAGCATCAGCACCGCTGCCCTACGGATCCGCTCGCCGGGTTCGACGGCGAGTTCCCGCCAGCGCGGATCCGGGGCCGGCGCCGTGCCCGCCTCCACCGCGGCAACGAGGTCGACGAGGTCCTGGCGCGCGGTCACGGCTGTTTCCTCTGCGATTCCATCCGGATTTCCGCGGCGCGGTGCGTCTCGGCCAGCAGCCGGGCCAGCAGTTGCTCCTGGCCCGGGGCGAGTTCGTACTTCAGCAGTTTCTTTGCCTTCTCCGGGTCGGTTTCCCCCATGCCGTAGCTGGGGCACCAATTGGCCACCGCGCAGGCGCCGCACGCCGGCTTGCGGGAATGGCAGACGCGGCGGCCGTGAAAGACGACGCGGTGCGAGAGCATGGTCCAGTCCTTCGGCTCGAACAGCTCAGCGACGTCCGACTCGATCCGGACCGGATCATCCGACTCGGTCCAGCCAAAGCGCCGGGCCAGCCGGCCGAAGTGGGTGTCCACCGTGATGCCCGGAATGCCGAAGGCATTGCCCAGCACGACGTTCGCGGTTTTCCGCCCGACGCCGGGCAGCGTCACCAGGTCCGCGAGCCGGCCCGGCACCTCGCCGTCGTACTCGTCCACCAGCCGGGTGCACAGCGCCAGGAGATTTCTGGCCTTGGCACGAAAGAAGCCGGTGGGCTTGATAATGGCCTCCAGCTCGGCCGGATCCGCCTCCGCCATCCGCCGCGCATCCGGGTAGCGCGCGAACAGCAGGGGCGTGATCTGGTTGACCAGCACGTCCGTGGTCTGCGCGGACAGCACGGTGGCTATCACGAGCTCGAACGGCGTGCGGAAGTCCAGCTCCGCGTGGGCGTAGGGGTACTGCTCCGCGAGTTCCCGGTTGATCCGGCGCGCGCGGCGCTTGAGCGCCAGCATTGACTCCCCCGACGCCCGCGGCGCACCCGGCTTGGCGCTCCCCGGGATCGGGGTGCCGGATTCCGGGCTGCCGGATTCCGTGGTCACGGCGGCGGACTAACCGCGTTCGATGTTGCTGAGGTCCCGCAAAAGGCCGAGCCGGCCGTCGGTGTGCTGGACCAGGAACTCGTTGCCGCGGTCCTCCAGGGCAAGGACCCAGCCGCCGGGTTCAATGACGAACGCCGGGGCACCGGTGCGCACATCGACGGCGGTGCGGGGCTGCGCGACGGCGAACCAGAAGGCCTCGTGAACGGGGTGGACATCGTCCTCCGCGGGCCGGCTGGCGGGATCAACGGTCGCGCCGATGGGTTCCTGCGGCCGGGCCTGTTCCTGCGGCCGGACCTGGGGGTTGACTGTAGTGGGGGCGCTGCCGCCGGTGGCGGCCGGCACGCCGGCGGCCTGGGTCTGTTCCGCGGCGGGAGCCGTCTGTGCAGCGGCACCAGCGGCGGCACCGGCGGCGGCGGCAGCAGGGACGCCGGCGGTCCGGGTCTTGTCCGCGGCGGACGGAGCAGACTCCGGAGCCGGGGCCTGCGTCGGGGCCGTCGATGAATCCGTAGATGCCGGGCCGGCGGTCGGCACAACGCCCGAGATCTGGGTCTCCGGTGCACCGGAGACCGCAGCGCTGGGGGCTGCCGCGGACGCCGCACCCACCGAAGATGCCCCGGCAGGGGTCCCGGCAGGTGTGGTTGCCGCCGCCGTGGCAGCCTGGCTGCCGGTTGCCGGGCGCTTGGCCCAGCCCGCGGCCGCGCCCGAAGCGGCCGCGCCGGAAACGGCCTCGCCGGAAGCGACCGGGCGGGACGCAACCGGGCCGGATGCGGCCGCCAGAGAAGCGCCCGCCCCGGCTGCGCCCGCACCCGCAGCGTCCTTGGTCAATTTGGATTCCTTCGGCTGCTTCGGTTGCTTCGGCGCCTTCGGTGCCCGGGGCTTTCGCACCGGGACAACAGCTTCGCGGGCAACCACGTGGGCAGGCGCGTCCTCCCGGCCCAGGAAGTCGCCGGCAAAGAACGGGATCCAGCGGCCCAGCACCGTGGCGGCGAAGAGCCCCAAAGCGCCCAGGAGCGCGATCAGCATGCTCGGCACGAACGCCCCGGCGGCGGCGAGGAAAAAGAAGGCCAGCGTGAAGGACGCTACAACGGAAGCGAACTGGTCGATCGACAGGGATCCGATCCGGATCTTGGTCGACGGGCTGAGGCGGCGGGCCACGAACAACGCAGTGACAATGAGCGGCAGCACGATGCCCAGGCCCAGGAAGAAGAGGCTGCCCAGGTTCCAGAGGTTGTAGGCGAAGGCAAACATCGGAATCAGTGAGGCGATGAAAAGAAGCAGTGTGGAGCCGAAAACGGTGAGGTCACGGATGGTGAACGGGCCGAGGACGGCTTCGTTCTTCTTCCCGGTCTTCTTGTCCACCGTGAAGCGTGGCGCATCCCCGAACCCGGCGGGCCCCGGCTGCGCCGTTCCACCCTGGTTCTGGGCGGGCGCCCGGAGCTGCCCGTTGTCTTGCTCGTTCATTCCGTATCTCCTTAGCATGGCGGCGCCCTGGACAGCGCCGTCTAACGGCAGGCAAGGACAGGACCGCCAGCGGTCCAGTCGCCTCCATCGGATGTCACAACTTCATCTCAGCCTAGCCAAGTGAATGGCCGATCACTAGCTGACAAGCCGAGGGCGGACGCAGCAGAATTCCCCAGATTTCCGAATCCCGGACGCTTGCCCCGGCCCGCCGTCCGGCGCCGGGGACAGACCACTCGGCGCTTAACGAACACCGCTCACGGAGCTGTTTGTGACGGGGCGCACGTTTGGTCGGACCCAAGTATTAGTGTTGATTCCAGACAGCGCTAGCGGCTCTGCCGCCGTCTGCCGCCGCCCGACGTCGCGCAAGCGGCCCGGCGCGACGGTGACGGGCACGGCCGCGCAGCCCGGATCGATGAATGATGAGGTTCACCATGTCCCAGCAGACACCCGGCTCCATGGTCACGCAGATGACCCAGGGCGATGCCTTCGAAAACCTGTCGCAGGAGAACCGCCGTTTCGCGCCGTCCGCCGAGTTCGCCGCGAACGCAGTGGTCACCGCCGCCGATTACGCGGAGGCCGACGCCGACCGGCCCGCGTTCTGGGCGAAGCAGGCCCGGGAGCTGCTGAGCTGGTCCAGGGACTTCACCCAGGCGCT
>NZ_KI914973.1:5443-9878 GCF_000520575.1 Arthrobacter sp. I3 | reverse complement strand
GTCCTCCTCGCCCTCGCGGACAATGAAGCCGCCGCCCACGGAGAAGAACGTCGCCTTGTGCAGGACTTCGCCGTCGGCGTCGGAGACCGTGAAGCTCATGCCGTTGGTGTGCCGGGGCAGGATGGTCAGGGGGCGCAGGATCATGTCCTGCACCCCGTAGGGCAGCGGCACGGAACCGGCCAGCTGCAGTTTCCCGGTCTCAGCGATCGCGGCCAGCCGACCCTCCACTTCCTCGGGCAGGATCTGCTCGGGATGGAAGCCCTCCAGGCCCAGCAGGATCGCGGTCATGGTGCCGTGCCCGTGCCCGGTAGCGGCGAGGGAGCCGTACAGGTCCACCCGCAGCGACGCCACCTTCTCCAGGTCCCCGGACGTTTTGAGCTCCTCGGCGAAGACCGCGGCGGCCCGCATCGGTCCCACCGTGTGGGAACTGGATGGCCCTATGCCGATGGAAAAGAGATCGAAGACTCCAACAGCCATTGTCGGTTCCTAACTAGGTCTTGCTGTGGTCCGGCAGAGGGTCCTGCCGGAAGGCGCTGCGGGCGCTGGTTGGCGGCCGCAGGCCGGATGCACGACGCCGGGCGGCGGCTTGTGGCGGCAACCCGGCGTCGTGATCTGTACTGCTGTTAGTTCTGTACTGCTGCTACTTCAGTCTTACGTCGCCTAGGCGAGGTTATCAACCGAGGGGTAGAGCGGGTGGGCTGCGGCGAGGGCCTGAACCCGGGTGCGCAGACCGGAGAGGTCCGCGCCGGCGTCGGCGATCAAAGCCTCAGCGATGATATCGGCAACCTCGGCGAAGGCCGCCTCGCCAAAACCGCGGGTCGCCAGCGCCGGGGTGCCGATCCGCAGCCCGGAGGTGACCATCGGCGGGCGCGGATCGAACGGGACGGCGTTGCGGTTGACGGTGATGTCGATATGGGCTCGGGGACAGAGGTGAACAGGGGCCCCTTCGGGTCCGGTCTCCGGCAGCATGCGTCTAAGGGAGCGTCACGTCCGCTCAGCGGGCGTCTTCGCGACCGAGCATGCAGAGGAGGCCGGGCCCGACGGGCCCGCCAAGCTCAACCGGCGAGGTCGGACACGCCCGGGTACAGCGGGTGGGCGGCGGCGAGGGCCTGAACCCGGGTGCGCAGACCGGAGAGGTCCGCGCCGGCGTCGGCGATCAAAGCCTCAGCGATGATATCGGCAACCTCGGCGAAGGCCGCCTCGCCAAAACCGCGGGTCGCCAGCGCCGGGGTGCCGATCCGCAGCCCGGAGGTGACCATCGGCGGGCGCGGATCGAACGGGACGGCGTTGCGGTTGACGGTGATGTCGATTTCCGCGAGCCGGTCCTCGGCTTCCTGACCGTTGAGTTCGCAGTCGCGCAGGTCCACGAGGACCAGGTGCACGTCGGTGCCGCCGGAGATCACGTTGATCCCCTGCGCGGTCACGTCGTCCTGGACCAGCCGCTCGGCAAGGATCCGGGCGCCGGCCAGCACACGCTCCTGGCGTTCCCTGAACTCTTCGGACGCGGCGATCTTGAAGGCCACGGCCTTGCCCGCGATGACGTGCTCCAGCGGGCCGCCCTGCTGCCCGGGGAACACCGCCGAGTTGATCTTCTTGGCGATCTCGGCGTCGTTGGACAGGATGATCCCGCCGCGCGGACCCGCGAGGGTCTTGTGCGTCGTGGAGGTCGTGACGTGCGCGTGAGGTCCACGAGGACCAGGTGCACGTCGGTGCCGCCGGAGATCACGTTGATCCCCTGCGCGGTCACGTCGTCCTGGACCAGCCGCTCGGCAAGGATCCGGGCGCCGGCCAGCACACGCTCCTGGCGTTCCCTGAACTCTTCGGACGCGGCGATCTTGAAGGCCACGGCCTTGCCCGCGATGACGTGCTCCAGCGGGCCGCCCTGCTGCCCGGGGAACACCGCCGAGTTGATCTTCTTGGCGATCTCGGCGTCGTTGGACAGGATGATCCCGCCGCGCGGACCCGCGAGGGTCTTGTGCGTCGTGGAGGTCGTGACGTGCGCGTGCGGGACCGGGGACGGGTGCAGCCCGGCCGCGACGAGCCCGGCGAAGTGCGCCATGTCCACCATCAGGTAAGCGCCCACCGAGTCGGCGATCCGGCGGAACTCGGCGAAGTCCAGCCGCCGGGCGTACGCGGACCAGCCGGCAACGATCAGCGCCGGCTTGTGCTCCTGGGCCAGGCGCTCGACCTCGGCCATGTCGATCCGGTGGTCCTCCTCACGGACCTGGTACGGAATGACGTTGTAGAGCCGGCCGGAGAAGTTGATCCGCATGCCGTGGGTCAGGTGGCCGCCGTGCGCCAGGTTCAGGCCCATGATGGTGTCCCCGGGCCGGATCAGGGCGTGCATCACCGAGGCGTTGGCCTGCGCGCCGGAGTGCGGCTGCACGTTCGCGAACCCGGCACCGAACAGCGCCTTGACCCGGTCGATCGCGAGCTGTTCGATCACGTCAACATGCTCGCAGCCGCCGTAATAGCGCTTGCCCGGGTAGCCCTCGGCGTACTTGTTCGTCAGCACCGAACCCTGCGCCTGCATCACAGCCCTCGCGGTGTGGTTCTCCGAGGCGATCATCTCCAACCCGTCACGCTGCCGGGTCAGTTCGGCGTCGATCGTCGCGGCGATCTCCGGATCCAGCACGGACAGGTCCGCGTCCAGGCTCGGAGAAACGACCTGCTCAAAGGGGACGGTGCTTGTGCCCGCGGCCGCCGTCAAGGGGCTCACAGTTCGCCGCCGTTCTTGGACGCGTACTCCTGCGCGGAGAGCAGGGGCCCTTCTTCAGCGACCGCCACCTTGAAGAGCCAGCCGGCACCGTACGGATCGCTGTTGATCAGGGAGGGATCGTCGACGACGGCGGGGTTGGTTTCGGTGACCTCGCCCGTCACAGGGGCGTACAGGTCCGAGACGGACTTGGTCGACTCAACCTCGCCGCAGGTCTCCCCCGCAGTCACCGTGGCGCCGACCTCGGGCAGGTCCACGTACACGATGTCGCCCAGCGCGTCCGCGGCGACAGCGGAAATACCAATGCCCGCGGGCCCGGCACCATCTGAAGCAACCCACTCGTGCTCAGCCGAATACTTCAGTTCAGCAACTACTTTGCTCATCTCAAATCCTTCTTTCTTCTCGTTCGTAAAACTTGTTTACCCCGGCCCGGAAGGGCCAACGGCGACCCGAGGGGACTTACTTTTGGCGCTTGTAGAACGGCAGCGCGACGACTTCGAACGGTTCCGTCTTGCCGCGGAGTTCGACGTCGACGATCGTGCCAGGTTCTGAGTTCTCGACGTCGACATACGCCAGGGCGACCGGGTAACCGAGCGTCGGGCTCGGCTGACCCGAGGTCACCTCACCGATGAGCGTTCCGTTCTTGAGGACGGAGTAATGGGCCCGGGCTGCCCTGCGCCCCGTGCCCTTGAGTCCCACGAGTTTTTGGCCGATGGACGATCCGACGCCGGCAGCCTTGATCGCCGTCAGCGCCTCCTTGCCCACAAAGTCGCTTTCCTTGGTGAGCGAGACAACGGGGCCCAGTCCGGCGGCGTAGGCGTTGACGTAGCGGGAGAGCTCGTTGCCGTAGAGCGGCATGCCGGCTTCGAGGCGCAGGGAGTCGCGGGACGCGAGGCCGGCGGGAATGAGGCCGTATTCTTCGCCCGCTTCAAGCAAGGCTTCCCATAGACCTGCCGCATCCTCGTTCGGGATGTATATCTCGAAGCCGTCCTCGCCGGTGTAGCCGGTGCGGGCGAGAAGCAGATCCTGTCCCTTGATCTGGACCTCGACCGCGGCGTAGTACTTCAGGCCGGTGACCAGGACATGCTGCTCGGTTGGGACAAGGGTCAGCAGAATGGCTTCTGCGTTGGGGCCCTGGACGGCGATCAGCGAGGTCTCAGCAGAGGCGTCCTGGACGGTGACGTCGAATCCGCCTTCCTTTCCGGAACCGGCCCGCTCAGCGAGGGCCGCGGCGACTACCTTGGCGTTGCCCGCATTGGGAACCACGAGGTACCTGTCCTCGCCGCGGCGGTAGGTGATGAGGTCGTCGATGATGCCGCCGTCGGTGTTGCAGATCAGCGAGTACTTGGCCTTGCCAACGGCGATCGCCGACAGCTTCCCGACCAGGGCGTAGTCGAGGAACCCGGCCGCGTCCGGACCGCTGACCCAGACTTCGCCCATGTGGGAGAGGTCGAACAGGCCCGCGGCGTTGCGGACAGCGTGGTGCTCTGCGAGTTCAGATTCGTATTTGAGGGGCATCTGCCAGCCGCCGAAGTCCGTGAAGGAGGCGCCGGCTTTTTTGTGCTGCTCGTAGAGAGCGGTGTAGTTCTCAGTCATTGAGTCAGTCCTTAGTTTTCGAACGCTGCTGTGTTGTCCTCGAACGATTCGAGGGGAGGGCAGGAGCAGATCAGGTTGCGGTCCCCGGCTGCTCCGTCGATCCGGCCGACCGGCGGGAAGTAC
>NZ_KI914973.1:0-5343 GCF_000520575.1 Arthrobacter sp. I3 | reverse complement strand
GCGCGCCGGAGTGCGGCTGCACGTTCGCGTACCCGGCACCGAACAGGGCCTTGACCCGGTCGATCGCGAGCTGTTCGATCACGTCAACATGCTCGCAGCCGCCGTAATAGCGCTTGCCCGGGTAGCCCTCGGCGTACTTGTTCGTCAGCACCGAACCCTGCGCCTGCATCACAGCCCTCGCGGTGTGGTTCTCCGAGGCGATCATCTCCAACCCGTCACGCTGCCGGGTCAGTTCGGCGTCGATCGTCGCGGCGATCTCCGGATCCAGCACGGACAGGTCCGCGTCCAGGCTCCGGGAAACGACCTGCTCAAACGCCAGTGTCTGTGTGCCCGCGGCCGCCGTTGCGCCGCTCACAGTTCGCCGCCGTTCTTGGACGCGTATTCCTGCGCCGAGAGCAGCGGGCCGTCCGATTCGGCGGCGACTTTGAAGAGCCAGCCGGCGCCGTACGGATCGCTGTTGATCAGGGAGGGGTCGTCGACGACGGCGGGGTTGGTTTCGGTGACCTCGCCCGTGACGGGGGCGTACAGGTCCGAGACCGACTTGGTCGATTCGACTTCGCCGCAGGTCTCCCCCGCGGTCACCGTGGCGCCGATCTCGGGCAGGTCCACGTAGACGATGTCGCCCAGGGCGTCGGTGGCGACGGCCGAGATGCCGATGGACACAACGTTCCCGGCCTCCCGCGCAACCCACTCGTGCTCGTCGGAGTACTGCAGTTCAGGGGCAACTTTTGCCATGTGTTTTTCCTAAGTCTTGGAGTGGTCGTTGGTGCTAAATCAATTGTGGCCGGGTTACGCGGCCGGAAACCGAATTCCTCCGCGTGCTCGGTCGCGAAGGCGCCCGCTGGGCGGACGCGACGCTCCCTTAGACGCACGCTTCCGGAATTCGCTCCCCTGCCGCTATCAAAAAAATTCAGTTTTCGGGGCCAGCCGTTTTCCCGGAAGAAACAGCGGCATTTCGATATCTTCCAGAGCCGGGCTACTTCTTGGCTTCAAGGGTGTCATCAAGCTCAACCCCCAATGATCGAGCTTGGAACAACCCAGAGCCGCGGTAGGCGGTACATCCTCCAGCACTTTTGGCTTTCGAAGGCGCCCCCAACGACGCTTGGAACTCGAGGTGAGTTGAACCCGAGGTGAGCTGCAGGGCCCCTTCGGGCCCGACATCCGGGAGCATGCGTCTAAGGGAGCGTTACGTCCGCTCAGCGGGCGTCTTCGCGACCGAGCATGCAGAGGATGCCGGGTCCGACGGGCTGACGCAACCACAGTCACGCAGCCCCCGGGACAGCTTCACCTACTTTTGGCGCTTGTAGAAAGGCAGTGCGACAACTTCGAAGGGTTCGGCCTTGCCGCGGAGGTCGATGTCCAGTGCGGTGCCGGGCTCGGTGAATTCGACGTCTACGTAGGCCATCGCGACCGGGTAACCCAGGCTCGGGCTGGGCTGGCCGGAGGTGACTTCGCCGACGACGTTGCCGTCCTTGAGGACCGGGTAGTGGCCGCGGCCGGCCCGGCGCCCGAGGCCCTTGAGCCCGACGAGCTTGCGGCCCGTCGTGGCGCCGGCGCCGGCTTCCTTCTTGGCGGCCAAGGCGGCCTTGCCGATAAAGTCGCCTTCCTTGGACAGGGCGACGACGGGGCCCAGGCCGGCGGCGAACGGATCGCCCTCCAGGGAGAGCTCGTTGCCGTAAAGCGGCATGCCGGCCTCGAGACGGAGCGAATCGCGGGACGCGAGCCCGGAGGGGGTCAGCTCGCCGTCCTCGGCGATGGCGACGAGCGCCTGCCAAAGGGCGGCGGCGCCGTCGTTCGCGACGAAGATCTCGAAGCCGTCTTCACCGGTGTAGCCCGTGCGGGCCAGCAGGAGGTCCTGGCTTGCGCCAGCGAACATGAACGGGACGTCCACTGCGGCGTAGTACTTCAGGCCGGTGACGAGCTCGTGCTGCGCGGCGGGGACCAGGCGCAGCAGGATCTCCTCGGCTTTGGGTCCCTGCACGGCGATCAGCGAGATCTCGGCGGACGCGTCACGGACGGTGACATCGAACCCGCCGTCCTTTCCGGAACCGGCCCGCTCGGCGAGGGCCTCGGCGACTACCTTGGCGTTGCCGGCGTTGGGGACCACGAGGAACTTCTGGTCGTCGCGGCGGTAGGTGATGAGGTCGTCGATGATGCCGCCGTCCTCGTTGCAGATCAGCGAGTACTTGGCCTTACCAATGGCCATCGCGGAGATCTTGCCGACGAGGGCGTAGTCCAGGAAGGCTGCGGCGTCGGGGCCGGTGACCCAGACTTCGCCCATGTGGGAGAGGTCGAACAGGCCCGCGGACTTGCGGACGGCGTGGTGTTCGGCGAGTTCGGAGCTGTACTTCAGCGGCATCTGCCAGCCGCCGAAGTCCGTGAAGGAGGCGCCGAGCTTCTTGTGCTCTTCGTACAGTGCCGTGTAATTCTCAGTCATCGTTGGCTGTCCTTAGTTGGCGGAGTCGGAGTTGGCGGAATCGTTGGAGTGGACTGCTGTGTCTTCTTCGAAGGCCTCGAGGGGAGGGCAGGAGCAGATCAGGTTGCGGTCCCCGGCTGCGCCGTCGATCCGGCCGACGGGCGGGAAGTACTTGTCCTGCTTGAGCGTGTGGACCGGGAATACGGCCTGTTCGCGCGGGTACGCGCGGGTCCAGTCGGTGCTGATCACGGCAGCGGCGGTGTGGGGTGCGTTGCGCAGCGGGCTGTGCTCCACGGTGAATTCGCCGTTGGCCACCTGGTCGATCTCGGCGCGGATGGCGACCATGGCCGTGATGAAGCGGTCGATCTCGCCCAGGTCCTCGGATTCGGTGGGCTCCACCATGAGGGTGCCGGCCACCGGGAACGCCAGGGTGGGGGCGTGGAAGCCGTAGTCGATCAGGCGTTTGGCCACGTCCTCGGCGGTCACTCCGGTCTTGGCCGTGAGTTCGCGCAGGTCCAGGATGCATTCGTGGGCCACCAGGCCGCCTTCGCCGGTGTAGAGCACCGGGAAGGAGTCGTTGAGGCGGGACGCAACATAGTTGGCTGCGAGCAGCGCGGACTTGGTGGCCTCGGTGAGGCCGCGGCCACCCATGAGCTTCACGTACGCCCAGGAGATCGGCAGCACACCTGCAGATCCGTATCGCGAGGCGGAGATCGGGGTGCCGTCGGCACCGTTGGCCGGGTCAGCCGCGTTGCCGGGCATGAACGGGGCCAGGTGCGCTTTGGCCGCGACCGGGCCGACGCCGGGGCCGCCGCCGCCGTGCGGGATGCAGAAGGTCTTGTGCAGGTTCAGGTGCGAGACGTCGCCGCCGAACATGCCGGGCTGGGCCAGACCGACGAGGGCGTTGAGGTTGGCGCCGTCGATGTAGACCTGGCCGCCGGCGGCGTGGATCGCGTCGCAGACCTCGCGGACATCGGCGTCGTACACCCCGTGCGTGGACGGGTAGGTGATCATGATGCAGGACAGCGCGTCCTTGTGCAGCTCGATCTTGGCGGTCAGGTCCGCGTGGTCGATCGTACCGTCCGAAGCCGTGGCCACGACGACGACCTTCATGCCGGCGAGCACGGCCGAGGCCGCGTTCGTGCCGTGCGCGGAGGCCGGGATCAGGCAGACGGTGCGCTGGGCATCCCCGCGGGAGAGGTGGTAGCCGCGGATAGCCAGCAGGCCCGCGAGCTCGCCCTGGGAACCGGCGTTGGGCTGGATGGAGACCTGGTCGTAGCCGGTGATCTCGGTCAGCTGGCCTTCGAGGTCCTCGATCAGTTCACGCCAGCCGGCGGTCTGGGATTCCGGGGCGAAGGGGTGGATGGAGGCGAACTCCGGCCAGGAGATGGCCTCCATCTCGGCCGATGGAGACCTGGTCGTAGCCGGTGATCTCGGTCAGCTGGCCTTCGAGGTCCTCGATCAGTTCACGCCAGCCGGCGGTCTGGGATTCCGGGGCGAAGGGGTGGATGGAGGCGAACTCCGGCCAGGAGATGGCCTCCATCTCGGCCGTGGCGTTCAGCTTCATGGTGCACGACCCCAGCGGGATCATGGTCCGGTCCAGGGCCAGGTCGCGGTCCGAGAGGCGGCGGATGTAGCGCAGCAACTGGGTCTCGGAACGGTGCGTGTTGAACACCGGGTGCTGGAGGTAGTCGGAGGTGCGCAGCACGGACTCCGGCAGTTCTGGACCCTGGGCTGAACCGACCGGGCCGGCGCCAAAGGCGACGGCAACGGCGGCGAGGACGTCCGGCGTCGTGGTTTCATCAACGGATACACCCACCGTGTCGGCGTCGATCACGGCGTCGATGGCGCGCAGGTTGACGCCCTTGGCGTCGGCTGCCGCGATGATCTCAGCTGCCCGGCCCGGCACGGAGACGGTGATGGTATCGAAGAAGGAGGTGTGCAGCACGTCCAGGCCGGCGGCCTTCAGGGAGGCGGCGATGGTCTTAGCGTGGACGTGGACCGACTGGGCGATTGCCTTCAGCCCGTCCGGGCCGTGGTAGACGGCGTAGAAGGAAGCCACGATGGCCAGCAGGGCCTGGGCGGTGCAGATGTTGGAGGTGGCCTTCTCGCGGCGGATGTGCTGCTCGCGGGTCTGCAGGGCCAGGCGGTAGGCGGGGACGCCGGCGTTGTCCTTGGAGACACCCACAAGGCGGCCGGGCATGGAGCGCTCGAGCCCCTTCTGGACGGCCATGTAGGCGGCGTGCGGGCCGCCGAAGAACAGCGGCACGCCGAAGCGCTGGGCGGATCCGACGGCGATGTCAGCGCCCTGCTCGCCCGGGGACGTGATCAGGGTCAGGGAGAGGAGGTCTGCCGCGACGGTGACGAGGGCGCCGCGTTCCTTGGCGTCGGCGATCACGGCGGTGTGGTCGAACACGCGGCCGGATACGCCCGGCTGCTGCAGGACGACGCCGTTGATGACGCCGTCGGGCAGGCCCTTGGAGAGGTCGGCGACCTCGACCTCGAAGCCGAGGGCCTCGGCGCGGCCCTTGACGATCGCGATGGTCTGCGGCAGGCAGTCGGCGTCGAGGACTGTCTTGCCGTCGTGGGCGGTCTTGTTCTTGTTGGCCCGGCGCATCATCAGCACGGCCTCGGCCACGGCGGTGGCTTCATCCAGCAGGGAGGCGTTGGCGATCGGCAGGCCGACGAGGTCCTGGACCATGGTCTGGAAGTTCAGCAGCGCCTCGAGCCGGCCCTGGGAGATCTCGGGCTGGTACGGCGTGTACGCCGTGTACCAGGCAGGGGCTTCGAGGACGTTGCGGCGGATCACCGGCGGGGTGAGCGTGTCGTAGTAGCCCTGCCCGATCATCTGCACGGCGGTCTTGTTCTTCGACGCCAGTTTGCGCAGCTCGGCGAGGACTTCGACTTCGCTCAGGGCCGCGGCGAGC
>NZ_KI914972.1:1602-10057 GCF_000520575.1 Arthrobacter sp. I3 | reverse complement strand
CGGGGGTTGGTGGCGGTGTTCATCACGGTGATCAGGTGTTCGAACTGGTCCGTGGTGGCGAAGATTTCCAGGTGCTGCAGGCCGTGCCGGGGTTTGCGGAGAAAGGCGCCCTGGAGCTGGCGGAGCAATTCCTCGGAAGGTTCGGCGCCGTCCTGGTCCAGCGCCTCAGTCCAGCTGCGGCTGACCCGGGCCAGGAAGTCGGCGTCGTTCTCGGCCGCGGTGCGGGTCAGGGCGTGCTCCATCGCCGCCGCGGCCTCCGGGAGGCAGCTGTGCCGGACCTGATCCAAGGCGAGCGTGATGACGGTCGCGGCCCGGGACGCGACCTCGCCGGCCGCGACGGCGGCTCCGAGCTCCGGGTGTACGGGCGGGAGGGGCCGGCCGGCGAGTCCCTGCCGGGGCAGCAGCGTGTCGGCCAGGCCGAGCCGGCGCCTGGCCTCCGCGGCGCCGATCCGCAGCCGCGCCCGCAGGAACTCCACCGTGTTCCGGTACCCGTCATCCAGCACCGATTCCGGCACAGCGGGCTCACCCGTTCCGGGGGTTCCGGCGGGTTCCGCGGTGCCGGGTGCGCCGGTCTGCCACCCGGCGGAGGACGTGCCGGAAGGATCCGAGGCCAAGGAAGTGCCGGCGGGTTCCACGGTTCCGGGTGCGCCGGTCTGCCACCCGGCGGGGCTCTCACGCCAGCCGGTGGTCCACCCGGTGACCGCCCCCGCCCCGACCCCCGCGGCCGCGGCGGCTGACTGCTTCCTGGTCCGGTCCACGGCGGCCGCCGCGACGAGCTGCAGATACTCCACCGCGCGGGAGACTTCCTCCACGCTGCCGGCGAAGTCCGACGCGGCCCGGAATCCCCACGACCCCGCATCCTCCACCGCCGTCGAACCCACCGCCCGCAGCGCGGCCAGGGCGGCGTCCATACCGGATTGCCCGACTGGGGCTGCACCCCGCTCCGTGCCCTGCGCATCGTCCCCGCAGGCGGTGAAATCCCTGATGAAATCCCTGACGGCTTCCATGGCTCGAGTCTATTTGAGGGCTCCGACAATATTAGGAGGGCACCATGCGTGATCACTCAGTCCCCGCGGTGCCACGTGCCCGCGGACCGACGGGCGATCAGGCAGGTCTCACATCGTGCTGTGCAGGACCCGTGGCCAGCCAAACTGCGTGTGAACTCCGGGCGAGAAGAGTACGGATTCAGGCTGCCCGGCCACTTCGATTCCCGCGGCGCGCACCAGTTGGTCCTCAAGGCCGATCAGCTGCGCGCGGTACAGCGGCCATGCACTGTGCGTGTTGGGCACATAGATGGTCCCAGGCCCGGCTGGTAGCCGAATCCGGCCGCAATGAAGATGATCCAGCTGAGCATACCGACGGATGCAGCAACTCCCGCGGGGACGGCGACGCCGTACTTCTGGTGGCGCTTGTCGTTGGCCCACACCACGAAACCCGCAGCCACGGTCACCATGGCGACCACAATCAGGGAAAGCATTCAGGACACCTCACGATGGAGAAACTGCGATGAAGGAACGGTGGTGGGAAGAACGGGGCTAGAGGGCACCGAAGCCGACGCGGCGGGCCTCTTCTGCGCCGATTTCCACGTAGCCCAGAACATTGGCGGGGACGATCACCAGGCGGCCTTTGTCGTCCGTCAGCCGCAGTTCGCTGCCCTTGGCGATCGCGTCGCCCACTACTTTGGCGACGGCTTCGGCATCCTGCGCCGATTCAAGGACAATTTCGCGGCCAATGTTTTGAATACCAATCTTTACTTCCACAGCAAGGCCTCCCAGCCAATCAACGTCCAAAAAATGTCTAAGGTCAATCTCTAGTTGTAGTCTAGGTCTCTTTGGGGAAGCGGGAGATTCCGCGCCAAGCTAAACGGTAGATGAGGTCGCTGGCTACATCGAGATCCAGGTTCCCGTCCGTTTCCAGCCAATACCGTGCGCTCACGTGGGCCATGCCAGCGAGTCCGCGGCCCAGCAGCTGGGCCTCCAGTTCAGGCAGTTTGGTGTCCTCGGCGATGACGTGCGCGACGGCGTCGGCGAAGGTCTTGTTGAACGTTTCCAGCCGCGCGCTGACGTCGGGGTCGTTAATCAGGTCCGACTCGAAGACGAGCCGGTGGGCCTGGTCGTCGTGCGCGATGAAGCGGAAGTAGGCGCGCATGACGGCCTGGACGCGCTCGTCATTGTCGGTGGTTGAGTTCAGGGCGCCAAGCAGGAGGTCGGTCAGCTTGCTGAGGTGGCTGTCCAGCAGAGCCAGGTAGAGGTCCCGCTTGGAGGGGAAGTGCTGGTACAACACCGGCTTGCTGACGTGGGCGGTCTCGGCGATCTCGTCCATGGCGGCACCGTGGTAGCCGTTCGCCACGAAAACTTCCTGCGCGGCCGCCAGCAGCTGCGCCCGGCGTTCGTCGCGGGGGAGGCGAGCCGAGCGTTGTCCGCTCCGGAGCTGCACTGCCGTCGGCTTGCCGGACTCGTCCCGCTCCAACGGTGCCTGATGAACCACTGTCGGCCTTCTTTCCCTTATTCACCCCATTGCGCGCAATGGCAATCGTCTGCATTTTGTACTGAACTACCTTGCACTCAATTACACCTTACGCGCGGGTAATATGACCTGGTGGTATCTTCGGGCATAGATTGAAGTATGGCTTCCAAGTTCACCGCCGCCGGTGCCCCCGCAACCCCCCAGACGAAGCTGGATCCGCAGCCCGGACCGCTGGTCGACCCGGCTGCGGACCTCAGTCCGGACGAGGTGGAACGCTACTCGCGGCACCTGATCATTCCGGAGATCGGCGCGATCGGCCAGCGACGCCTCAAGAACGCGAAAGTCCTGGTGATCGGTGCCGGTGGCCTCGGCTCCCCGGCCCTGCTCTACCTCGCCGCCGCGGGGGTCGGCACCCTTGGCATCGTCGATGACGACGACGTCGACCTCAGCAACCTCCAACGCCAGATCATCCATGGTGTCGCGGATGTGGGCCGGCCGAAAATCGAGTCCGCCCGCGACGCCATTACGGCCCTGAACCCGCTCGTGGATGTCCGGCTCCACAACGTCCGGCTCGACGCGTCCAACGCATTGGAACTCTTTGCGGGCTACGACCTGATCCTCGACGGCGCCGACAACTTTGCCACGCGCTACCTCGTCAACGACGCCGCCGCCATCCTCGGCAAGCCCTATATTTGGGGATCGATTTTCCGTTTCGACGGCCAGGTCAGCGTCTTTTGGGAACAGTTCGGGCCCACCTACCGGGACCTCTACCCGGAGGCGCCGCCGCCCGGATCCGTGCCGTCCTGCGGCGAAGGCGGCGTGTTCGGCATGCTGTGCGCCGCCGTCGGAGCGCTGATGGTGACCGAGGCGGTCAAACTGATCACCGGCGTCGGCCGGTCCCTGCTGGGCCGGCTGGCGCTCTATGACGCGCTGGGCGGCACCTGGCGCGAGATCAAGGTGACCAAGGACCCGGCGGCAGCACGAATCACCGAACTCACCGACTACGAGGCCTTCTGCGGGATCACTCCAACGGCGGATGCCGGTACCGAGCACACCGTGACGGCGACCCAGCTCGCCACCATGCTGGCCTCCCGCAAGGCCGGCCTCAAGGACTTCCACCTCGTGGACGTGCGGGAGCAGGGAGAATACGAAATCGTCCGCATTGAAGGGTCGGAGCTGATCCCGCAAGGCCGCATCCTTGCCGGCGAGGCGTGGCAGGAACTGCCCCAGGATGCCGAAATTGTCTTCCACTGCAAGGCCGGAACACGATCCGCCGCCGTCCTGTCCGCGGCCCGCGCCGCCGGGTACGGGCGCGTCAGCCACCTCGAAGGCGGCATTCTCGCCTGGGTAAGGGACGTGGAGCCCGGGAAACCGGTGTACTGAGCCTTGGCGGGCCATATGGCCAGCAAGGCCGCGATACCGCACAACACGCTCCGCCGAGCGGCGCCCTAAAACGAAAGGCTTGGTCATGAGCGAGGAAAATACAGTGACGTCCCAGCGCAAGATTGGCTCCGGGTTCGGCCGGGATTCGACGGCGGCCGACGTCATTGCCGGCATCGACCTGACCGGGAAGACCGCAATTGTCACCGGCGGCTACTCGGGGCTGGGCCTGGAGACCGTGCGGGCGCTGGCCTCCGCCGGCGCCACCGTCGTGGTGCCGGCCCGGCGGCCCGAGCATGCCCGCGACGTCCTGGCCGCGGCGGGGCTGACGCCGGCAACGGCTGGCGGCGGCGTCAGCGTCGCCGAGCTGGACCTTGCGGACCTGGCCAGTGTGAAGGCGTTCGCCGCCGGCTTCCTGGCCGGCCCGGCGACCGAAACGGCACCTGGCCCGGCGGCCGGAACGGCACCTGGCCCGGCGGCCGGAACGGCACCTGGCGCGGCGCCGGGCTCAAGCCGCAGCCTGGACATCCTCATCAACAACGCCGCCATCATGGCAAGTCCGGAGCAAAGGGTGGGACCCGGCTGGGAATCACAGTTCGCCACGAACCACCTGGGCCATTTTGCCTTGACCAACCTGCTGTGGCCGGCGCTTGCCGCGGCGCAGGGAGCCCGCGTGGTCTCGCTGTCCTCGACCGGCCACAAGCTCTCGGCCATTCGCTTCGATGACATCAATTTCGACGCCGGCTACGACAAGTGGCGTGCCTACGGCCAGGCCAAGACGGCGAACGCGCTCTTCGCCGTCCAGCTCGATGCCTTGGGCCGGAACTTTGGCGTGCGCGCCTTCGCAGTACATCCCGGCGGGATCATGACGGAGCTGCAACGGCACCTGCCGCAGGAGGAGATGATCGCCGCGGGCTGGATGGACGAGCACGGCAAGCTCGACCCGCGCTTCAAGACACCCGCGCAGGGCGCCGCCACCTCGGTCTGGGCCGCGACGGCGCCGGCGCTCGAAGGAATGGGCGGCGTCTACTGCGAGGACTGCGACATCGCCGAAGCCACGGTGCCGGGATCGCCCGAAGCCAGGATCAGGGGTGTGGATGCCCACGCGGTGGACCGGGAGGCGGCCATACGGCTGTGGCAGGTGTCGGCCGAAATGACCGGGATCAACGCTTTCCCCGGATAATCCAGGGATAAGCCGCGGTGCGGGAACGCGCGGGGCAGCTACGCGGTTTCGCGGATGTCGCCCGCGGCGGGGCCGGGGTCGCCGGGGTCGCCGGGGTTGTGGACAGCGGCGTTGTGGTCCACGGGGCACGCGGCCCCGGAACCGGCGGCACCTGCAACCGTTGCGCCGGCGGTGGGCTCCACCGTGATGCCGTAGAGCGCCTCAAGACCGGCAATGTAGGCGTCCTGCTGTCCGTTGGAGGCCAGTTCGCGGGCCCGGACGGTGGGGACGTGGAGAAGCTGCTTCACCATGCGGCGCAGGGCAAATTCGACTTCTTCGGCGGCGGCCGTGCAGCCGTGCCGGGCCCGGACCTTTTCCATTTCCGCATCCAGGACGTTCATCGTGTGGCGGCGCAAGGCGACGATCGCCGAGTCGACGCTCCTGGCCTCGCGCTCCTGCTCAAAGGCGCTGGCCGCCCCGGCCACGATGCTGCTGGCCTGTTCGAGCGACTCGGCCTGTTCCTGCGGTGCGGCCAGCCGGACCGATTCCAGCGTAAGCAGTTCGACGCCGTCGAGGTCGCCGACCGCGGGGTCGAAGTCATGGGTCAAAGCGAGATCGATCGCGATCAGCGGCTGGGCCGAGTTCGCCCGGATCCGGGCGAGTTCGTCCGCTTCGACCCGGCTGTCGGAGCCGCTGCAGCCGATCATGACGTCGGCGGCCGCGACTGCGCCCGGAAGCGTGTCCTCGTTCAGTGCCGTGCCGCCCCGGGTGGCGACGAAGCCGGCGGCGCGGCCGGAGGAGGAATAGACAAAGACATCGGTGCAGCCACGTTCCCGCAGCAGGGACATGGTGGCACCGGCATAGGCGCCGGTTCCGAAGACGACGGCTTTCTTGGCGGACCAGTCCGGGTTTTCCGACAGGTCAGTGGCGAGGTCCAGCGCCACGGAGACGATGGAGAGCCCGCGCGAACCCAACGCCGTCTGGGCGCCGACGTCCTTCGCTGTCTTGGACGCGGCCTGGAACAGCCGGACCAGGCCGGAGCTGGCGGTGCCCTCGTGCTGGGCCGTGATCAAGGCACGGCGGACCTGCCCGGCAATTTCCCGTTCGCCCACCACGGCGGAGTCCAGCCCGGAGCTGACCGAGAAGAGGTGCTGGCTGACCTCGGCGCCGGTGCGGGTGCTGAAGGCGCGGGAGACGAGCTGGTCGTTGAGTCCGCTGGCGCCGCTGATGTGGGTGATGAGGGCCGCCCGGGCCGCGGCGACGGCGTCCGGATGGGGGGCTTCACCGTAGATTTCGAGGCGGTTGCAGGTGGCAAGGACAACGGCACCCGCCACGGCCGGCGATCCGGCGAGGGCGGATGTGGCGATCCCTGAAGCACCGGTGCTCAACTGAGCAACGGTTTCGAGGTCGATGTCGGCGTGTGTAGCCACCAATGAAAAAAGAACCACAGCATCACCATCATAGCTTTTTCGCGCCCGCGTAGAACAACTGTCCGGGCGTGGGCTCAGGCACCCTGGCCTGTGATTCCCGCCACGACGCGGCACTCGGGGCCGGTGTCAGAGCCGGCGTGACAGGCTGTCGTTATCTTTTGGGCACAAATTTGGGCACAATCGAAGTCATGACTCCAAGCGCTGCGGCACGTGCCGGCACGACCACATTCAGTACGTCCGACAACGGCGCAGCCGGCAATGCAGCCATTGACGGCGCCGCCACGGACGGCGCCGCCCGCGGCCTCGACGCCGGCCACCCGCTGATGGACGGCCGCACCGCGGATTCGCCGCTGATCACCGCCTACCGCGGCGGCAAGCCCTCCCGTCGTCCCGTCTGGTTCATGCGCCAGGCCGGCCGCTCACTGCCCGAATACCTCAAGGTCCGTGAGGGCGTCGCGATGCTGGACTCGTGCCTGCGCCCCGAGCTGGCCTCAGAGATCACCCTGCAGCCGGTCCGCCGTCACGACGTCGATGCCGCCATTTTCTTCTCGGACATTGTCATCCCGCCTAAGCTGGCCGGCGTCGGAGTGGACATCGTGCCCGGCGTCGGACCCGTGCTGGATAAACCCGTCCGCACGGCCGCGGACGTTGCCGCCCTGCCGCAGCTGACCTGGGAGGCCTTGGAGCCCATCCGCGAAGCCGTCCGGCTCACGGTGGCCGAGCTCGGCAGCACCCCGCTGATCGGCTTCGCCGGTGCGCCCTTTACCCTCGCCGCGTACATGGTGGAAGGCAAGCCTTCCCGCGACCACCTCGGCCCGCGCACCATGATGCACGCCGACCCCGAAACCTGGACTGCCCTGGCCAACTGGGCCGCCGATGCCTCGGGGATGTTCCTCCGCGCGCAGCTGGAAGCCGGCGCTTCCGCCGGCCAGCTCTTCGACTCCTGGGCCGGTTCGCTGGGACTTGCCGACTACCAGCGCTTCGTTGCGCCGGCGTCGTCCCGTGCCCTGGACCATGTCCGGCACCTGGGCGCACCCCTGATCCACTTCGGCACCGGCACCTCAGAACTGCTCGTCGCGATGCGCGACGTCGGCGTTGACGTCGTGGGGGTCGACTACCGGCTGCCGCTGGACGAAGCCAACCGCCGCCTCGGCGGCACCGTCCCGCTGCAGGGCAACATCGACCCGGCACTGCTTTCGGCACCGTGGGACGTCCTCGAAGCCCACGTCCGAGAGGTGATCGCGGCCGGCTCCGCGGCGCCCGGGCACGTCCTGAACCTCGGCCACGGTGTGCCGCCGGAGACGGACCCTGAGGTGCTCACGCGCGTCGTCGAACTCATCCACTCCATCGCTCCGGAGTAGGGGCGTGGACGCAGGCGCCGCCGGGACTCCCGTGGAAGGCACCGCCGTCGTGATCGGGGGCGGGATTTCCGGACTGCTTGCGGCTCGGGAATTCGCCCGGGCCGGGGTTCGCACCACCGTCCTGGAGGCCGGCGAGGCCTGGGGCGGCTGCGTCGGCAGCCATGTCGTGGCCGGACTGACCCTGGACAGCGGCGCGGAGTCATTCGCCACCCGCACCGCCGCCGTAGCCGATCTCGCCGCGGAGCTGGGGCTGGCCGGCGAGATCGTCGCGCCGAACCCCGGCGGGGCCTGGGTCCAGTTGCCTGACGGCCCCCGGGAACTGCCTAAGACCGGTGTGCTGGGCATCCCGGCGAGCCCGTGGGACCCGGAAGTCCGCCGGTCGCTGGGCCTGCTGGGATCCCTCCGCGCCTCCGTCGACGCCGTGCTGCCGGCCTCGCTGGGCACCGCTGACGGGGCAACGAGCGTGTCAGCCCTGGTCCGCCGGCGGATGGGCAAGCGGGTCCTGGACCGGCTCGTCGCACCGGTGGTCGGCGGCGTGCACTCTGCCGACCCCTCAGTGCTCGACGTCGACATGGTGGCCCCCGGTCTGCGGGCCGGCATCCGCCAGCACGGCTCCCTCGCCGCCGCCGTCGCGGCCCAGCGCAGGGGAGCGGCGG
>NZ_KI914972.1:0-1502 GCF_000520575.1 Arthrobacter sp. I3 | reverse complement strand
AACAGGCCAGGCCGGCGGGCTCCAGAAGGCCGGTTCCGCCGTCGCCGGGCTGCGCGGCGGCATGCACACCCTCGTCGCCGCCCTGCTGGCCGATCTGCGTCAGCGCGGAGTCAGCCTGCTGCCCGGCACCGCGGCCCGGTCAGTGCGGCGCACAGCCGACGGCTGGCGCGTGGCCACGGACCAGGCCACTTTCGACGCCGGGCTCCTCGCGGTTGCGGTCGAGGGCCCCGCCGCCGTCGGGCTGCTTGAGGAGTCCCTGCCGGAACTTGCCGGCCACCGCCCCGATGCCGGACCCGACGTCAGCCTTGTCACGCTCGTGGTCGACCTCCCGGCCCTTGACGCGGCGCCACGCGGCACCGGCGTGCTTGTTGCGCCGCAGAGCCCGGGTGTGCAGGCCAAGGCGCTGACGCACGCCACCGCCAAATGGGCGTGGCTGGCGGAGCAGGCAGGCCCGGGAAGGCATGTGCTCCGGCTCTCCTACGGGCGGAGCGCAGCTCCAGGGGCTGTTACTCCCGGGGCATTGCCCGAGTCCCGCGGCGGCGGACTGGCCGCGGCGCCGCGCTCCGACGATGAACTTTTCCGCGCAGCCCTGGCTGATGCGTCGGCCCTGCTGGGGGTGCCAGTCGGCGCCGGGGACGTGGCCGATTGGGACGTGGTCCGCTGGGCCGGCGCACTGCCGTTTGCCTCCCTGGGCCACAGGCAGCGCGTCGCGGCCGTCCGGAGCGTCTGTGCCGCGGACGGCACGCTTGCCGTGGTGGGCGGCTGGCTGTCCGGCAATGGCCTGGCAGCGATCGTGGCCGACACCCCGCACCAGGTCCGCACCCTGTTGCCCTGAACGCGGCTACGCTGAAAGTGGCTGCGCTGAACGCGGCTGCGCTCAATGTGTCTGCGCTGAATTTGGTGACCCTGAATTTGGCTGTACCGAACGACGTTCCTGAGTCCCAGGAGCACCTTCAGTCACAGGAATCACAGCGGTTCCAAAGGCACCCTGAACCCCTCCGGTCCCGGTGGTTTCGTGCCGGAAGTTCGCGGTTTTTGCAAGTTTTTCCTGCTGGTCGATTCCGGCTAGGCTCGATGACCATGTTTATCTTCAGGTCCAAGGTGTCAACAACGAAGACCGGCCGCCACCGGGGCCTTCGAAGCGGCGCGGCGGCGGTCGCGCTCGGGGCCGTACTGGCTGGCACCGCCGGGGCTCCTGCCTCGCAGGCGGCCGCAGGGTTGTCCGCGGCGGCGTCCACCGCACCGTCCGCGCAGGGTTCGCTGACCCTCGGCCTCGGCGATGTGCTGGACAGCCTGCTGGGCTCCTCGACGACGCCGAGCCCCTCGCCGTCCGCCGGCTCGGGCGAGTCCTCCCCGTCGCCGTCGCACGGCAGCAGCCCGGAACCCAGCGACCCCGAACCCAGCGACCCGGAACCCAGCGATCCCGAGCCCGAGCCCAGCGACCCGGAACCCACGTCCCCGGGCACCAGTACCCCACCGGCGTCGAGCACCCCGCCCGCGAA
>NZ_KI914971.1:5235-9770 GCF_000520575.1 Arthrobacter sp. I3 | reverse complement strand
CTCCCGGCGCCGGTCGTCCGGCAGGAGCCGGCGGCAACCGCCCGACTCCCGGCATGATGCCTAACCGCACCGAACGTCCCGCACCCGCTGGTGCCGGCCGTCCCGGCGGCGGAGGCCGTGGTCCGGGCCGTCCGGGTGGCGCTCCGGGTACCGGTGCTCCCGGTGCCGGTGGCGGCGCTCCGGCCGGTGGTGGCTTTGGTAAGGGCGGTCGCGGTCGCGGCGGCACCCAGGGTGCCTTCGGTAAGGGCGGCGCAGGCCGTGGCAAGCAGCGCAAGTCGAAGCGTGCCAAGCGTCAGGAACTGGAGCAGATGAGTGCTCCGTCGCTGGGTGGCGTGAGCGTACCCCGCGGCGACGGCAACACCGTAGTCCGGCTTCGCCGTGGCTCGTCCATCACGGACTTTGCCGACAAGATCGAGGCAAACCCGGCAGCACTGGTGACGGTCCTCTTCCACCTCGGCGAAATGGCCACGGCCACGCAGTCGCTGGATGAAGAGACCTTTGCCCTGCTCGGCGAGGAGCTTGGCTACAAGCTCCAGGTTGTGTCCCCGGAGGATGAGGAGCGCGAGCTGCTCTCCACCTTCGACATCGACTTCGACGCCGAACTGGAAGCCGAAGGCGATGAAGACCTCGAGGCACGTCCTCCGGTTGTCACCGTCATGGGTCACGTTGACCACGGTAAGACCCGACTGCTCGATGCCATCCGCAAGTCCGACGTTATGGCGGGCGAGCACGGCGGTATCACGCAGCACATCGGTGCCTACCAGGTCACCCACGCCCACGAAGGCATCGATCGCAAGATCACCTTCATCGATACTCCGGGCCACGAGGCGTTCACCGCCATGCGTGCCCGTGGTGCGAAGGTTACCGACATCGCCATCCTGGTGGTCGCAGCGGACGACGGCGTCATGCCGCAGACCGTTGAAGCCCTCAACCACGCCCAGGCGGCCAACGTGCCGATCGTCGTGGCCGTGAACAAGATCGACAAGGAAGGCGCCAACCCGGACAAGGTCCGCGGCCAGCTGACCGAGTACGGCCTGGTTCCGGAAGAATACGGTGGCGACACCATGTTCGTGGAGGTCTCTGCCCGCCAGAACCTGAACATCGACGAGCTCCTCGGCGCCGTTCTGCTCACCGCAGACGCTGCCTTGGACATGCGCGCCAACCCGAACAAGGACGCCCGCGGTATCGCGATTGAAGCCAACCTGGACAAGGGCCGCGGTTCCGTGGCCACCGTCCTGGTTCAGTCCGGTACCCTGCATGTCGGCGACACCATCGTGGCAGGCACGGCCCACGGCCGCGTCCGTGCGATGTTCGACGACGACGGCAGCGCCCTGACCGAGGCCGGCCCGTCCCGCCCTGTGCAGGTGCTGGGTCTGTCCAACGTCCCGCGCGCCGGTGACACCTTCTTCGTGACCGCTGACGAGCGTACCGCCCGCCAGATCGCCGAGAAGCGTGAAGCTGCCGACCGCAACGCCGCCCTGGCCAAGCGCCGCAAGCGCATCAGCCTGGAAGACTTCGACCAGGCCGTCGCCGATGGCAAGATCGACACCCTCAACCTCATCCTCAAGGGTGACGTGTCCGGTGCCGTGGAAGCCCTCGAAGACGCGCTGCTCAAGATCGACGTCGGCGAGGGTGTCCAGCTCCGCGTCATCCACCGCGGTGTCGGTGCGATCACGCAGAACGACGTCAACCTGGCAACGGTCGACAGCGCCGTCATCATCGGCTTCAACGTCAAGCCCGCCGAGCGTGTTGCCGAACTGGCAGACCGCGAAGGCGTGGACATGCGCTTCTACTCCGTCATCTACGCAGCAATCGATGACATCGAGGCAGCCCTCAAGGGCATGCTCAAGCCGGAGTACGAAGAGGTCCAGCTTGGCACCGCCGAGGTCCGCGAAGTGTTCCGTTCCTCCAAGTTCGGCAACATTGCAGGCTCGATCGTCCGCTCCGGTGTTATCCGGCGCAACGCCAAGGCCCGCATCAGCCGCGACGGCAAGATCATCGGTGACAACCTCACCGTTGAGACGCTCAAGCGCTTCAAGGACGACGCTACCGAGGTCCGCACGGACTTCGAGTGTGGTATCGGTCTTGGCTCGTTCAACGACATCACCGAAGGTGACATCATCGAGACCTTCGAGATGCGCGAGAAGCCGCGCGTCTAAGTCGGATTAGCAGTACAGGTGCGGGGCCGTTGGATTTTCCGGCGGCCCTGCACTTTTCCGCCGTAGAGGGGGCCCCGCCCCTACGCTGGGTGGCCCGATGCCACTCCCGGGCCCCCTCCACGGCTCCAAGGAGCCGCCGGAAGAATCCAACGGGAGTCCGTCGTAGACTCGCCTTAGGCGCGTGGCATGAAAACCCAACTGGTGTACGGCAGCCGTTACGGCGCCGTCGTACATCCAAATTTTTAGGAGTGGAAATGGCTGATCCCGCACGGGCTGCCAAGTTGGCGCAGCGGATTAAGGTTGTCGTTGCTGAGGCGCTGGGCCGGAGGGTGAAGGATCCCCGCTTGGAAGGCGTCACCGTGACCGACTCGCGGGTGACCAACGACCTGCAGCACGCAACTGTTTACTACACCGTGTTCGGTGACGAAGTGGCCCAGGCCGATGCCGCCAAGGGGCTGGAGAAGGCTAAGGGCGTGCTGCGGCAGGAAGTCGGGCGGAACATCACCGTGCGGCTGACTCCGACGCTCGAGTTCGTGGCTGACCAGATCCCCGTCAACGCCTCGAACCTTGAGGAGCTGCTCCGGGCGGCGAAGAAGCGCGACGCCGAGGTGGCCGCGCTTGCCGAAAGTGCAAAGCACGCCGGCGACGCCGATCCTTACAAGAGTGACACTCCGCAGGACGTGGAGCTCGACGAGGACGACTTTGACGAAGAGGACCTGGACCTCATCGACAACGACGCAATCGATGAGGACCGCAACAAGTAGGAATACCTTCCACAGCAGGGGCCGGAACCGGTAACGGATCCGGCCCCTGCTGTCGTATCCGTTCGGAAAGATCCAGCTGCCGTTGCCGGTGACCCGGGATCCGGGTGAAAACCGCCTCGAGTCTGTCCGGGCGCGGCGTGGAGGTGGACGGCAGGGCCACGGTTGACGACTATGGAAGCATCAATGACCGCAGTTATGCGCAAAGGTGGCGGAGTGCCGTGGAGTCCAGCCTGACCAAATGCCCGCACTGCGGGAAGACCAACCGGATTCCCGCGGCCGCTGCCGGGCACCCGCGCTGCGGCAATTGCGGCCGGGACCTTGCCTGGATCGTGACGGCGTCCGACGTCGACTTCCCGGTTGTCGCGGAGCAATCAACCGTTCCGGTTCTCGTCGATTTCTGGGCGGCGTGGTGTGGGCCGTGCCGAATGGTCAGCCCGGTGCTGGACAAGCTGGCCGTGGAGCGGGCTGGAAAGTTCAAGCTGGTGAAGGTCGACGTCGACACCTCCCCGGGATTGTCCCGGAGGTTCGATATCCAGGCCATCCCGACGCTGCTCGTCATCAAGAACGGTGCGGTGGCAGCCCGCCAGGCCGGTGCGCCGCCGTCTGCCGCCCTTCGCAGCTGGCTCGACGCCGCACTGTCCGCCTAGCGGCGTCTTGAGCGTCCTCGGGCTCCCAGCCCGCCGCCGAGCACGGGAGATCCCATGCCCAGGAGGTAGCCGAAGTCGTACCAGTTCCCCGCGCGGGCGGAGTTATAGAACGGGAATTCACTCCAGAACCCGAAGACATGGGCGATCAGGACGATCCATGCCGTCAGCCCATTCCAGAAACCCCACAGCAGGTCTTGCCACCACACGATGTACTCCCTCGGCTGGAAATCCACGGCGCCCTATCGGGCCAGGTCCGACGCCAGGACAGCGGGCCAGCCTGGAAGCGCCGTGAGCTCAGGCTAGGGCGCCGGCCGGCCCGGCGATAGGGCCGGTGGACCTGTCAGTGCCCGCTGCCGGCTCGCGTGCAGGGATGCGCCCGAGGCCCTCCACCAGATCGGCTTGACTGCCGCAGAGCGCGATCCGGATCCAGCCCTCGCCGATCGAGCCGAACGCCGTGCCGGGGGCAAAGGCCACCCCGGAGTCCGCCAGGAAGCGGCGCGTCCATGACCGGACATCCCCGCCACTGGCATGCGAGACGTCCGCCCATAAATAGAACGCGCCTTGGGCCGCGAGGTAGGGGATGCCGTGGGCGCGCAGCACCGCCGAGGCCGCGTCGCGGTTGGCCCGGTAGTGGGCATGGGCGTGGCTGACGTAGTCCTGCGGACCGGTCAGCGCTGCCAGCGCGGCGTACTGCGACGGCGAGGCCACGCACGACACGATCGACTCCATGACGTTGTTCATCTTCTGTTCCAGCCCCGGCGGGCAGATCAGCGCACCGATCCGCAGTCCCGTCAGCCCGTAGGTTTTGGAGAGCGTGAGTGAGGTGAAAACGCGTGCTTCGCCCGGGGCGTCGCTGTCGAAGCGGGCCGGGCTGACGTGCGGGACATCGTAGGTGAACGCCTCGTAGCATTCGTCCGATATGACCCACAGATCGTGCCGCCTCGCCAGCTCCACGAGCCGGCGGG
>NZ_KI914971.1:3897-5135 GCF_000520575.1 Arthrobacter sp. I3 | reverse complement strand
GAGCCGGCGGGTCAGATCCTCGCCCAGGACAGCACCGAGCGGGTTGGACGGGGAATTCAGGATCAGCACCTTGGTGCGGGGCGTGATGAGCGCCTCGATGTCCTCGATCCGCGGCTGGAAATCGTGCTCCGGGTACAGCGGGTAGCGGACCGGAACGGCGTGCAGCAGGCTGGACGTCATCGCGAAGGTGGGGTAGCCGGGATTTGGGATGAGGATCTCATCCCCGGGGGAGAGCAACAGGCTCATGGCGAAATGCAGGCCCTGCTGGGCGCCGTCGACCACGTAGACGCGCTCCGCGCCGACCGGCGTCGCATTGTGTTCACGGAAGCGGGCGGCGAAGGCCTCCCGCAACGCGGGGATCCCGGCGTTCGGTGTGTAGTTGGTCTCGTCCCGGTCCAGGCAGGCCATGCCGGCTTCGAGGACATGGCGGGGGACTGCGAAGCCCGGCTCCCCGATACTCAGCACGATCGCACCGGGCGTTCCCCAGGCGGCTTCGGTGATCTCGCGGATCTGGTTGATCGGGACGTCGCGGACATGTGCGGCAAGCTCGGGCATGTCTGCCATCCTAACGCCCGGCGTCCGCGGTGGCGGCGGGACGGTGGGCGTCGGGGCGGGGCTGGCCGCATATACTGGGAGGCGTGCTTTCTGGACTGGTGAGCGGGTTGGACGGGGAATTCAGGATCAGCACCTTGGTGCGGGGCGTGATGAGCGCCTCGATGTCCTCGATCCGCGGCTGGAAATCGTGCTCCGGGTACAGCGGGTAGCGGACCGGAACGGCGTGCAGCAGGCTGGACGTCATCGCGAAGGTGGGGTAGCCGGGATTTGGGATGAGGATCTCATCCCCGGGGGAGAGCAACAGGCTCATGGCGAAATGCAGGCCCTGCTGGGCGCCGTCGACCACGTAGACGCGCTCCGCGCCGACCGGCGTCGCATTGTGTTCACGGAAGCGGGCGGCGAAGGCCTCCCGCAACGCGGGGATCCCGGCGTTCGGTGTGTAGTTGGTCTCGTCCCGGTCCAGGCAGGCCATGCCGGCTTCGAGGACATGGCGGGGGACTGCGAAGCCCGGCTCCCCGATACTCAGCACGATCGCACCGGGCGTTCCCCAGGCGGCTTCGGTGATCTCGCGGATCTGGTTGATCGGGACGTCGCGGACATGTGCGGCAAGCTCGGGCATGTCTGCCATCCTAACGCCCGGCGTCCGCGGTGGCGGCGGGACGGTGGGCGTCGGGGCGGGGCTG
>NZ_KI914971.1:1022-3797 GCF_000520575.1 Arthrobacter sp. I3 | reverse complement strand
CGCATATACTGGGAGGCGTGCTTTCTGGACTGGTGATAGTAGACAAGCCGCAAGGTTGGACCAGCCACGATGTGGTTGGACGGATGCGGCGGATTGCCGGTACCCGAAAGGTTGGCCACGCCGGGACACTGGATCCGATGGCCACCGGCGTTCTGGTGGTGGGCATCAACAAGGCCACCCGGCTGCTGACCTACATCGTGGGCACGTCCAAGACCTACACGGCCACCATCAGGCTCGGTGAATCCACCGTGACGGACGACGCCGAAGGCGAGGTTACCGCCACCCGCAGCGCCGCCGGGGTAACCGAAGACGCTGTCCGCGCCGGCGTCGCGGCACTGACCGGGGAAATCGAGCAGGTTCCCAGCAGCGTCAGTGCCATCAAGGTCAACGGCGAACGCGCCTACGCCCGGGTCCGGTCCGGTGAAGAGGTCAAGCTCGCAGCCCGGCCTGTAACGATCCACCGCTTTGAGATCCACGAGACCCGTCCCGTCCACGACGGCGAGGCCCTCGACGTCGACGTCACCGTGGAGTGCTCCTCCGGTACCTACATCCGTGCCCTGGCCCGCGACCTCGGCGATGCTCTCGGCGTCGGCGGCCACCTGACTGCACTGCGGAGGACTCAAGTGGGTCCATATACCCTTGATCAGGCGCACACCCTCGAACAATTGGCCGAGACGCTGGATGTCCTGGAAATCTCGGACGCCGCCCGTGCACTCATGCCGAACCGTGAACTCAGCGAGGCGGAAACCACCGAGATTTCCTTCGGCCGCAGAATCGGAGCCGGAGCAACCGCAGGCACACCCGAGGCAGCGACCGCGGACAAACCGGCAGCGGCGTTCGCGCCGGACGGTTCGCTCGTGGCCCTCCTGGCCGATGCGGGAAGCTACGCCAAACCTGTGCTCGTCTTCGCACCGGATAATGAAAAGCCCGGCAACGAAAAGCCCAGAAACGGCAAGCCGGGCAACGACAAGCAGCCCACAGAAAAGCTGGCCGGCCAGTAGTGGACGCGTATTTCTACATCATTCTGGTGGTGGGCCTGCTCTCCAGCATCATTTGCGTCGTCGCGGGCCTCCTGAAAAAGGCGCCCAACGACACGACGATACTGTCGGTGGCCGCCGTCGAACTTGCCCTCCTGGTCTATCTGGGGGGTTCGATTGTCCGGGTGGCCAGCGGCGAGCGGATCGCGGGAGAGTCCTGGGAGTTCTGGGGCTATCTGGCCACGGCGCTGATCCTCCCGATCGGGGCCGTTTACTGGTCCATCCTGGAGCGGACCCGCTGGAGCAACTTTGTCCTGGCCGCCGTCGGAGTCACCGCCCTGGTGATGGCGGCGCGCATGAACCAGATCTGGTATTGAGATGGAAGAGGCAGAAAACGTGAGCGCAAACTCCCCGCACGACGGCACCGGAAACCCGGCGGCGCCGGCGTCCCGGACCTCTGGGCCGGCGGACGCTGAATCCGCCGACACTGCGCCGGCGGAAACCGCGGCGCCGGGCACTGGGGCGACTGAAACTGCGCCGGCGACGACCGATACCCGCAACACCGGGCCGGGACGGCTGTTGATTGCTGTCTATGCCATCTTCGCGATTTCGGCGACAGCCCGGGCCGGCTACCAGATTCTCACGAAGTTTTCCGAGGCGCCGCTGGCCTACCTGCTGTCCGCGTTCGCCGCTGCCGTCTACGTCGTGGCCACCGTGTCGCTGGCGAAGCCGGGGCGCACCGCGTTCAAGGTCTCGGTGGCGGCAGTCCTGGTGGAGCTTGTGGGCGTCCTGGTGGTGGGAGCACTCAGCGTGTTCGACTCGGTGAACTTCCCGCATGAGACGGTGTGGTCCCTGTTTGGCCGCGGCTACGGATTCATCCCGCTCCTGCTGCCGATCCTGGGACTTATCTGGCTGTACCGCCGCCGCCCTGCGCGCCGGGACCACTAACTCCGGCTGCCTACAAGCGGCCGGCGATGCCCCGGGCCTCCGTGAGCCTGCTGCGCAGTCCCGGCCAGGCCGCGGCGAAGCCCGGGTGCAGTTCCTTGCCGCCGACGCCGTCAATCCCCACCCACTGCAGTTCGATACTTTCCGCATCACTGATCGCGGCCTCAAACGGCTGCAGTGCAAGGGCCACCACGGTGGTGTAGGACCAGTAGCCGACGTCGAACACTGACGTAAACAGGACCTGGAGATTCCCCGGAGGCACGGCCGCTTCCTCGTGTGCTTCCCGCAACGCGCCGTGGATGGCTTCTTCCCCTTGGTGCAGGGCGCCGCCGGGGAGCCCCCAGGTGCCGCCCTGATGGCTCCACAAGGCGCGGTGCTGGAGGAGGACCCCCTTGGCGGGGTCGTGGACCAGGAGCCCGGCGGAACCGAACCGACCCCAGAACCGCCCCCTGTCGCCATTGACCCAGGCATCGCCAGGATCGCGTGGGCCCAATGGGCGGCGCGGATCGCCCGGCAGCAGTGGTGCGAAAGGTGATTCCCCGACTTGGGGAGCGGCTGTGCTGTCCATCCCTACAGCTTGCCACGCACCGGTCCGTAGGAGGGCGGGGGTCGTACGCAGTGTTACGTGCCCGGACGTGCCCTATGGGCTCCCGGTGCTCTGACGTGCGCTGCCGGGAGTCACCCACTATGAGTCGCGCGCCGGCAAGAATGGCTTCCGCTATTTCTGTCGTACCCCTCTGGCAGAGTTTAGTTATGGAAGCCAGTGGAGAGTTCATCCCGGACCGGGCGCCTTGGGCCGGCCCGGCTGTGTCCTCCCGGCATCCCCGTCTGGCCGCCGTTCCCGGCGCGGCTG
>NZ_KI914971.1:0-922 GCF_000520575.1 Arthrobacter sp. I3 | reverse complement strand
AGGCTGCGGACTTTGCCGGCCACGTCGAGGACCTGTCCCGCACGGTCGAATACTTCCAGCTCGTTGCCGCGGCCGCGGTAGAGCGGACGCGCAAACAAGCCGCGTTCACCGCGCCGGCCGCACACGGCTGGGGTGAGGAAGCGGCCCAGGCGGGCTGGCTTACGGGCTGGAAACAGGAATCCGACGGCGGGACGGATGCAGGGGCCGGCGGGGGAGCTAATGCCGTTTCCGACGCCGGGGCTCACGGCGTACCTGTCGGCGGGACGCATGCCGGGGCCGGAACTGGCCCCCGCGGTGACTTGGCCGGGCACATGGGGATGTCCGCTGCGGCGGATGACGGCTACCGGAACGCCACAGATTTTTTGCGGGCGCGGCTGCGGATCAGCGCCGCCGAGGCCAAGCGCCGGCTGACGCTGGCCGCCGAGCTGTTGCCCCGCGCCGGCAGCGGCGGCCATACCGGGCCTCCGGTCCGGGAGGAGCTCGCCGTCGCCGTCGCGTCTGGCGACGTCGCCTCACGCGCCGCAACCCTCGTCACGCTCGCCCTGGACCGGGTCCGGCACAGTTGCCTCCCCGAGGCCGCCGCAACCATGGAACATGCCCTGACAGTGACGGCAATCGAGAACGACGCCGACTTCCTGGCCCGGATCGCCCGCCGGTGGGCCGAGGCGCTGGACCAGGACGGCGCCGAACCTTCCGAGGAATTGCTCCGCCAACTCCAGGGCGCCTTTCTCCGCAAACCCCGGCACGGCCTGCAGCACCTGGAAATCTTCGCGATCGCGGACCAGTTTGAACACCTGGTGACAGTGATGAACACCGCCACCAACCCCCGCACCGGCCCCGACACCGGAGAAGGCACCGCCACCGGCCACACGGCGCAGGCCGGACCGGGTGACGGGTCCGCGGCGGCCGACGAGCCCGGCCC
>NZ_KI914970.1:3845-10665 GCF_000520575.1 Arthrobacter sp. I3 | reverse complement strand
GCGCTGGGGCGCAGGGGTGGTGGCAGCGGCCGCCGCCCGGCTGCTGACCGGCGCCGCCGGGGCAGGAACGGTCATCGTGGGGCTGGTGCCCGAGGACACGGGATCGGCCTGGCACGTGGCCGGCGCCCTGATGTACTTCGCCGCCGGGGCCCTGGCGCTCCTGATCCTCGGTTGGCTTTGGCTCCGGCAGACGCCGCTCGGGTGGTTCATCCTGGGCTGCGGGGCCGTGTCCCTGGCGGCGCTCATTGCGGGCGGACTGACGGGCATGCAAGTGCCGGAACCCGGTGCCTTGGAACGGCTCATGGGCTATCCCATCACCGTCGGCGTCGCCGCGGCCGGTCTTGTCATCGCCCAGCGGGTCCAGCACGAACGCACGGCGCGCAAGCTCGCCCGGGCCCAGGCCCGCTGAGGCAGGCCGGCTGAGGCGGGCCCACTGCGGCAGGCCGGCTGCGGCAGGCCTGTGCAGGCCACAAGGCCCGGGACAGAGGGCCCGGGCTGGAGGGCCCGGGCCCGGTGAAGCGGGCCCTTAGGGCGCCGGCGCGGACGCCGCCGCGCTGGGAACCGGGGCGGCAGTCGCCTTGGCCATGATCTTCATCAGTTCCTCGTCCCGCAGCTTTGACCACGGCGATTCCGGCGATCCCTGCAGCGCAGCTTCGGGGCTGTCGGTCTGGGTCCACCATTTTGCTTCGAAGACCCGGCCTTCGAAGAGCACCCGTGCGCCCTTGCGGTAGACCGTGGCGGGCTGCCACGCCGGGGCGGTCCCGGCCGGTGCCGTCAGCTGCGGGGTAGGCCGGTCAGCGGCCAGGACCGGACCGATAATGCGCCAGGGGGTCGCGGTGCCCTGGAGGACGGGATCATCCGGGGTATCGGCGCGGGTCCACCATTTGGCCTCGTAGACGTTCGAATGCCACACGATCCGCTCCCCGGCGGTGTAGGCGGTGGTTTCGGACCACACCGGGTACGGGCTGGTGGAGGGATTGTCGCTGACGGCCGGGACCGGCGTCTGCGCAGCCGCGGCGGCCGGCGCAGACGACGGGCTGGCCATGACACCCGCGCCGAGGATCGTGGCGAAGGACGAGCTTCCCTGGTCCACGCCGCTGCAGCCATCGGAAACCTTCGTGACGTCCGGGAAGTTCTGGCTGCAGGTGCGGTCACGGTTCAGGGACCACATGGAAAGCCGGCCGATGCCGCGGGCACTGGCGTAGGCGCTGAGTTCCTGGGTGTCCTTGAGGGTGAAAATTTCGCCGGCGACGTCGTTCTGGCCGATCATTGGCGTCAACCCGACTTTGCGCCACACCGTGCCCGTGCCGAGTTCGGTGCCGGCGGCCCGGTACAGGCCGGTCAGTTGCTGATGGGTTGCTTCCGCGGCGGATACCGCGTTCTCGTACATCGACCGGCCCGGCAGCATGCTTCCGCCGTAGTCCATGGTCATGGCGTTCACGCCGGTGAGGTCGACCCCCGCAGCGATCATCTTCTGGACGGCGTCGCTGCCCGTCGCCGTGAGGCCGTTGGGATCCGCCGGCAGCGTCAGCCAGACGCTCAAGGGCTTGCCCTCGCGCTGGCGCTCCTGCTGGAGCGCGGCGATGGCCACTGAACGCCGCTGAAGGGCCGCGGGGTCGGACAGGGCCTCGCCTTCCACGTCCAGATCGATGCTGCTGACCTGGTAGCGGTCGACGACGGTCCGGTACGCCGACTTGAGCTGGGCAGGGTCGGTGCACGTGACGGCCAGCTCCTGGTTGGCCAGCCCGCCGAAGGACACCGCCACGCTGCCGCCGAGCTGCTGAAGCCGGGCCACCCGCCGGTCCAGGTCCAGCGAGGCCGCGGCGTCGGAGAGGGAGTAGGCGGCGCCCCAGGAAGGCGAGCACGGCTCCTTGGGATCAGCCACCACGAAGGACAGCACGACCTTTTCGGCTTCCTTGGACGCCGGGTCCTCGAATGCGTACCGGGGCGTCGCCGTGACATCGACATATCCCGAGAAAACGGACGGGATGGCCTCGGCCGCCCGGACGTCCTGGAAGTTGCCCCATGCGACAACGCCGCCGCCGGCGGCCGCCACCACGGCGCCGATGAGTACACCCAGCCGGACCACAGATAGTTTGCGGCCTGGGAATCGTTCGGACACGGGGTCCCCCTTGTGCGTCTTTCGTTGGGCAGCCGGGCACGCGCCGGCAGCCGGCATCAGCTCGTGAAATTTCCGGGGTGTCTGATGTCCGGCAAGCCTCTGACCTTGCATTATCATAAGGGCACTCACCGGAACATTCCGGTGCGGCGTGCGGGTTTTGCCGTAGGCGCGCGCCAATATGCCGACTTTGCAGTCTTATGGGGACTAATGCCAGATCAGCTTGTCTTGCCGCGCTTGGATTCGGAAAGCGCGACCACCGAACAAAAAGGTGCGGTCCGGCGCCGTCAATGGGGGGCAGAGCGGCGTTCCGAGCCGCTGTCAATTGTCCATCCGAGACCGTCCCGGCGCAAAATAATCCTTGGCCGGCTGGGAATTCTCACGACGCTGGCGGCCTGGGTAACATACGTCATTTCCACCATTCTGAAAGAGCTCGCGGACAACCCCAATGCGGGTTTCCGGTTTCAGTTTGAGACGGTCTCCTACCTAATCGTCGTAACATTCCTGACGTTTTCCGCCCTTATGTACCTGATGGCCCGGCAGGGCGCCCTGTACCGGTTCCGCGACCATGCCAGGGTGCCGCGCGGCGAGCTGGACCGGCACTTCGCCGAGTACGCCGAGGGCATCACCGTGCTGGTGCCCTCCTACGCCGAAGAACCCCAGGTGGTGCGGGCGACGCTGTGGTCCGCGGCGCTGCAGGAGTTCCCGGACCTCAAAGTGGTGCTGCTGCTCGATGACCCGCCGCATCCCTCGGACCTGGGTGACCGGGTCCGGCTGGACAAGACCCGCGCACTGACCGCGGAGATCGAAGCAGAACTCAGCGTCCCGGCGTCGCGCTTCAACGCTGCCCTGGCCGATTTCCGCAGCCGGGAAAAGGCGCACGGGCGCGGCACTGCCGCCGAGGTGGCCCTGCTGATCGCCGAATATGAGGCAGCCGCCGAATGGCTTGAATCGATGGCTGCTGCTGAAACGGTGGAGGACCACGTCGACGAGTTCTTCGTCGACCTCGTCCTGATGGGCCTGGCGCGCGAGCTGAGGCTCGTGCTCCTGGGACTGAACGCTGCGCTGGCCCAGCAGACCTCGCCGCCGCGCACGCGGATCGAAGAGCTGTACCTCCGGCTGACCTGGATCTTCAACGTCTCCACCGAAACGTTCGAACGCAAAAAGTACGCGAGCCTTTCCCACGAGGCGAACAAGGCAATGAACCTCAATGCCTACATTTCGCTGATGGGCCACACCTGGCAGAAGGAAACCACCGCCGACGGCGTGGTTCTGCGCAAGGTGGGCGCCGGCGTCGCCCCGGAGCTGGACGGCGAGATCATGGACGTCCGGGACACGACTTATCTGTTGACGCTCGACGCCGACTCGCTGCTTCTGCGCGACTACTGCCTCCGGCTGGTCTACTTCCTGGAATCGGCCGGCAACGAGCGCGTCGCGGTCACCCAGACGCCGTATTCCTCCTTCCGTGGTGCCCCCACCCGCATCGAGCGGGTCGCCGGAGCCACCACCGACCTCCAGCACATCCTCCACCAGGGCATGACCTACTACGGTGCGACGTTCTGGGTGGGCGCCAACGCCGTCATCCGCAAACGCGCCCTGGAGGACATCGTCGAGGTGGAAACCAACGGGGCCTTCGAGATCCGGACCTACATCCAGGACCGAACCGTCATCGAAGATACCGAATCCAGCATCGATCTAGGCCAGCACGGCTGGACCCTGGTGAACTATCCGGAACGGCTCAGCTACAGCGCCACACCCCCGGACTTCGGCTCCCTCGTGGTCCAGCGCCGGCGCTGGGCGAACGGCGGCCTGCTGATCCTGCCCAAGCTGTGGGTCCAGCTCCGCCAACACCGGTCCGAGCGCCGCGCGATCCTGTTCCGGGAGGTGCTGCTGCGGGTGAACTACATGGCGTCCATCGCGTGGGCCAGCTTTGGTCTCGTCTTCCTCCTGGCGTACCCCTATGACAGCCGGCTGCTGAGCCCGATCGTATTCATCGCCGCCCTGCCGTACTTCCTGGCCATGGGCAGCGACCTGCGCGACTGCGGCCACCGCTTCAGCGACATCCTCCGGATCTACGGCTTCAACCTCGTGCTGCTGCCGGTCAACCTGGCGGGCGTGCTGAAATCGCTGCAGCAGGCCGTCACAGGCGACAAGATTCCCTTCGCCCGCACGCCCAAGGTCAAGGACCGCACCGCCGCCCCGGCGATCTACGTCCTGACCCCGTACGCGATCGTCGCCTTCTCGCTGCTGACCGTATGGCGGGACGCGCAAGTGGGGAACTGGGGCAATGTGGCCTTCGCTTCCGTCAACGCCATCCTCGCAGCGGGCGCGATCCGCGCCTACATCGGAGTCTTCAATTCCGCGGTGGATGTCTTCCTCGGGGTGGTTAACTGGCTGTATGTCAGTCCCAGGCCCAAGAAAGTGAAGGAGAGTCCCGTGATTGCCAAGACAGCCGAGGAAGTCGACTGGGAAACGATTCTCTATCACGGCGACCGACGGCTGAACCGTGACCTCCGGGGCTCCGCGGACCGCCGCCGTCGAATTGCGGTCCGATGACTCTCGAGGCCCTGGCCGGGCCCGAGGGGCGGCTGCCGGAGGGCCTGCCGGACACGGCAGCGGCCTCGGCCGGCGTCGTTCTGGGGGCGGCGGCGGTCACCGCGGCCCGGGCGACCGACGGTGCGCTCGCCGACGGCGGTGCCGCCCATAGCATCGGGGTGCGGATGATCGACGGCGGAATCATCGAGGTCCTGCTGCCCGCCAACCAGGAGATCGAGGGCCCCGAGGCGCGCATCGCCGGCGACATCGTCCGCACGATCGCCGCGGGACGGCGGATGCCGGTGCTCCTGGTGATCACCGGCGTCGTCGGTGTCAGCATGGAGGCCCGCCGGGTCTACAGCGGTTCCATAGCGGCGACAGCGTTCGCCCTGGTGGGCGAGAGCCCGGTGGACCGGGTCATTGCCCACTACCTCCTGCGGTCCCGAAGCGAGACGATCCCGGCCCAGTTCTTCACTTCCGAATCCGCGGCCGTTGAGTGGCTAAGGCAGCACACCCGTGAAGAATGAAGCACCAGACCCCAGGCTGCACGCCCTCGTGGAAGGCATCGTGCGGATCGCCGGAGGCGATCTGAGCACCCGGATCCCGCATTCGGGAGCCCGCGACGACGTCGCCGCCGTCATCGCCGGCATCAACCTGATGGCCGATGACCTTCAGACCATCTATCAGGAGCTGGAAGAGCGGGTCGAAAGCCGTACGGCCATGCTGCGCGAGGCGCAGGTGGAACTCGAACGCATGGCGCTGACCGACCCCCTGACCCAACTCGCCAACCGGACGGCACTGAACTCGGTCCTGAGCCATGCCCTGGCGGAGTCCTCGCGCGGCGAAATGCCGCCGGCGCTCCTGATTCTGGATCTCGATTCCTTCAAGGGCATTAACGACACCCTGGGGCACAGCGCCGGCGACGACGTCCTGCGGGCCATCGCACGCCGGCTCCAGGACGCCGTCCGCGATACGGACACCGTGGCGCGCCTTGGTGGCGACGAATTCGCCGTCATGCTGCCGAAGTCCAATCTGGTCCGGGCACGCAGGGTGGCGAACAGGATCCTCAAGGCACTCAGTGAGAGCCTCGACGTCGGGGACCTGAAAGTCACCTGCGGAACGAGCATCGGCCTGCGGATCGCGGAACCCGGCCAGTCCGTCGATGACCTGGTCATGGAGGCCGACACGGCCATGTACGCGGCCAAGGCGCAGCAGCACAGCAGCATCAAAGTCTTCGAGCCGGCCCTGCTGTACGCCCGCCGGCTGCAGAGCGTCATGATTACGGAAATGCGCGAAGCCATCCGGCAGGACCAGCTGACCCTGCACTACCAGCCGGTGGTGGACCTCGCGACCGGCAGGATCGAGGGCGTGGAGGCGCTGGTCCGGTGGAACCACCCGGAGCGCGGTCTGCTCATGCCGGACCAGTTCATTCCCCTGGCCGAGGAAACCGGCATGATCGTGGACCTGGGCCACTGGGTGCTGCGCAATGCAGTGCGCCAATTGCGCAAATGGCAGCAGGACCTGCAGGTGGACAGCACCTTTAACGTCCGGGTCAACATTTCCACCACCGAACTGCAAAACCTCGAGCTGATCGAACATGTGCGGGACATCCTCAGGGAGACCGGCGTGGATGCATCAAACCTGATCGTGGAGCTGACCGAGTCCATGGCCGTCAATGGCGGCGACGTCGACCAGTATTCGCTCAACGGCCTTCGCCGGCTCGGCGTGCAGCTCGAGATCGATGACTTCGGGACCGGCTATTCCTCCATCAGCTACCTGCGCAAACTGCCGGTGAACGTGGTCAAGATCGACCGGAGCCTGATCAGCGGCCTCGGCGACGACGAGCAACAGCGGGACTTCGTAGCCGCGGTGCTGCACCTCATCCACGCCTGCGGCCTGAAGGCGCTGGCCGAGGGGATCGAGACGGCGGAACAGGCGGAAGTCCTGCGCGAGATGGGCTGCGGCAGCGGGCAGGGCTACTACTTTGGCCGGCCTGCGCCGGCGGGAGAGATCGTGGCGTTGTTTGCGGGGGGTGGAAAGCTCTTGTAGCCCCGGGTTGATGGATGTTGGGCGGGGCGGGTTTGTCCTGTGCCTTCGTCTTCACGTCGGCGTGATGCGGTCTAAATGGTGTCCCTTAAATGAAAAGCGGCGGGCCCGGACTTGATG
>NZ_KI914970.1:0-3745 GCF_000520575.1 Arthrobacter sp. I3 | reverse complement strand
TTGATGTCCGATGCCCGCCGCAGCCGTTCCGTTTCCGATTAGTTCTTCGGAGTGGAGTTCGGCCACCAGCCGACCGCTACAACGGAGCCCTGGCTCGAACCGCTGGAGGCAGACACTGCTGCTGAGGCGGACAGGCCGGCGCCGGCCAGCGCGCCGGCGACGAGGAGCGTTGCAAGGATTTTCTTCATTTGGACTCCTGATACGTAAGAGGCTGATGTGACTCATGTGATGCAGGTTTAGTATAGGGGAGATCGACACGCCACAAGGTAACAATTTATAAAGAATTGTCGCCGGATGTGATATTCACCCTCGTGTGTGAATCTTGCGTGAACCCTGCGCAGGTCCTTCTTGCGTGGCTGGTTCGATTCCGCTCTCGCGGCAACGGATAATTGAGGCATGCAACGAAACTCAGTTTCACCGTCCTACGCCGCTGCAGAGTTGCAGGCTCGGGAACATCGAAGCAGCCACGACTTCGGCCGTGCGGCCAGCAGCGCCCAGGTGGCCTCGGAAATCGCGACGAACGACGGTGACCTGACGGCTGCCTGGGGCATGCGGCTCTTTCAGGCGGAGAATCTGCTTGACGCCGGCGATTTTGAGGCCTGCGCCGCGCTTGCCGCCGAACTGGTGGATGGCGCCTTCGGAGCTCCGGCTGAAGATGCCCGCGGCAAGGCGAATATCCTGCTCGCAAAAGCCAGGCAGGGCGCCGGGATGCTGGGGCAGGCGGCCGACGCGGCGCGGATGGCGGCGCGTTTATCTTCGGGGGCGGGTGACGTGGAAAACAACGTCAAAGCCCGGCAGGCCCTCATCGCTGCTCTCGCCGAAAGCGGCCGGCTGGAGGAGGCCTGGAGCGAGAGCCTGATGCTGGCCGACGACATATCCAACGAGGTCGACGACCAGCTGGTCGGCAAGGCCTACTGGGTTATCGGCAATGTTGCGTTCCTCTGCAATAAAGTGGCAGAGGGGCTTGAATATCACGAGCTCGCGGCGGAAACTTTTTCGCCGGCGCGAAATCTTGATATTTGGGCCAAATTCAACAAAGCATCCGCGGCAATGCGCTTGGCCGCCGAGGTCGCCGACGCGGACACACTCCGCTGCATCGAACGCGCTGAACTGGCCACGGACGTCATTGGCGGATCCGATGAAGACCACATTCTGTTGAAACTGAACCGCGGTCACTGGAATTTCCTGGCGGGTGACCCGCAGGCGGCCATCGCTATCCTGACCGAGATCAGCACCGTCGCGGAAAAGACGTCACCGCAGATTCTGGGCGAGGCCTCTCTGTTGCTGGGACGCTCCCATGCCGCTGTGGGGAACGATTCCGAGGCGCAGACACACCTGCTGGAAGCAGCAGACCACTTTGAGAAGGCTGGCGCCCCGCAACGTGCCGAACAGGCCCGGGAATTCCTCACCGCCGGGCCCTGAGCCAGCTCTGAGTGGACATGCCCTCCGCTGGACTTGAGTGATGGACATAATGGCAAGTTGTCCACCGGCCGGGCCGAACGCTGGACATGTCCCGTGCTCGGGGCCGGGTGCGTGGGGCTACTCCAGCCGCCGTGACCAAGAATGGACATGTCCCGTGCTCGGGGCCGGGTGCGTGGGGCGACTCCAGCCGCCGTGACCAAGAATGGACATGTCCCGTGTTCTAAGACGGGAATTGAGAACTAGCCCTGCCGCGCGAATCAGGACTGGACATGTCCCGGGGTGGCGGCAGCCGCGGCAGCCTTGCGCCCGACGAACACGGCGGCGACGCCGGCCACGACGCTCAGCGCCAGAAGGACCCAGCCGGCCACGGTGAGCCCGGAGGCCAGGGCGACCTGACCGCCGTCGAGAGTGTCGGCGGACATCATTTCATCGATCACCGTGTTGCCCCACAGCCGGACCGCAGCAAAAAGCAGCGGCAGCGACCACAGCGCCCAGCGCAGGGATTTCCGTGCCACGTTGGTTCCGATCAGCAGCAGCCAGGTGAAGCCAAAGATCAGCGGGAAGAGCATCCCGGCCGTCTTGTGGACATAGTTCAGCTGGCCCCGGGCATCGGCGTCCATGGCCGCGCGCAATTGCTCCACGAACCCAGGGTCAAAGCCGCCCACCAACGAGTCGGGCATTGCCTGGCCGCCCGACAGCTGGGTGAGCTGGTTGAGGGTGAGCAGGTGCAGATACCAGAACAGGAACAGGCTGGCCACGACCCCGGCAATGACAATCAGATTGCTGTTGCTCTGCGCCTTCTGCGGTGTCCGGCTGGTGGTCGGATTGATCACCGGAGGGAGATGGTGCTGGGGGACCGCCGCGTTGGCGCCGTGCTTTTTGATCCGCTGCGCGGGTGTCTTGGCCATGGCTCCATTATCGCCCGTCCTGCACACCCCTCCGCGCCGCTGTCTGCCGACCGCCCGCGCCGGCTGTTCACTGCCAACGGGCGCCGATAGTCTGGGATGCGTGACCGAACTAGGAAAACACCGGCTCGGCCGGCACAGCACCGCAGATCTCGACCCCTCACTGGATGACTACCAACTGGCCGAGGCCCTGGTCCGCGAGGCAGGCACCCTGGCGTTGTTGATGCGGCAGGCCGGGCTTGAAGGCAGGCAGAAGACGTCTGTCTCGGACGTGGTCACGGCCGCCGACCACGCCGCCGAATCCTACGTCCTGGAACAGCTTCGGCGCTGCCGGCCCGATGACGCCGTCCTGGGCGAGGAGGGCGCCTCCGTGGCGGGCAGCAGCGGCCGGACCTGGGTCATTGACCCCGTCGACGGGACCTTCAACTTCCTGCATGGATCCACGTACTGGTGCTCGGCCATTGCCCTGAAGGATTCCTCCGGTGCAGGGCTCGGCGCCATCTTCCAGCCGGAGGAGGACAAACTCTGGTTGGGCGGGACGTCCCGGGCGGCGACCCTCAACGGCGAAAAACTGGTCACCTTCCTGCCCGGCGCGTCCGGTGGCACCGGACGCACCGACACGCCGCTGTCTGATCTCGGCGCGGCAACCTACATCCACCCGACGTGGCTTGCCGATCCGATGTGTGCCATGCCCTGGCATGCGGCAGCGACGTCGGCGGCCGCGCTGCGCATGTTCGGGTCCGGCTCCTGCGACCTCGGCCGGGTCGCGGACGGAGAGCTCGGCTGCTGGTTCCAGCACAGCTGCCCCGAGTGGGACTGGCTGCCCGGGAAGGCGATCGTGGAGGCGGCCGGCGGCGCGACCGACGTCGTGCGCGTCAACGGACTCGACTGGTTCATCGCGGGAGGCACGACGGCGGTGCAGCAGCTGCGCGCCGCGCTCAACTCCGGGGGCGTCGGCTAGCTTCCCGCCTGCCGGCTCTCCCCGGGGGACATGCTCATTGTTCAGAACAACCTCCGCGGGACATGCTCATTGTTCGCTGTCAGGGGTGGGCACAAAGGGAGTATGTCCAGTGGTCAGGGGTAGCGGAGGACATGTCCGTTCGGCCGTGCCGTGTCAGCGGGGCATGCCCATTCTTCCGGACAGCCTCCGCGGTCCATGCTCATTTTTCGCTGTCAGGAGTGGGCGCAAAGGGAGTATGTCCAGTGGTCAGGGGTGGCGGAGGACATGTCCGTTCGGCCGTGCCGTGTCAGCGGGGCATGCCCGTTCTTCCGGACAGCCTCTGTGGACATGCTCATTTTTCAGAACAACCTCCGCGGGACATGCTCATTGTTCGCTGTCAGGGGTGGGCACAAAGGGAGTATGTCCAGTGGTCAGGGGTAGCGGAGGACATGTCCGTTCGGCCGTGCCGTGTCAGCGG